>WLND01000261.1 GCA_009726075.1 Actinomycetota bacterium | reverse complement strand
TCTGGACGAGCCGTATATCAAGGGTCCCACCGACCAGGTGCCGTTCGACATCGTCGTTCCGCCGCAGTCCATCTTCGTCATGGGCGACAACCGCGGTGATTCGCGTGACTCCCGGTACCACCTCGAGGTGAACAACGGCGCGGTGCCGCAGGGCAACGCCGTGGGTCGCGTCGTGCTGGTCGTCTGGCCGTTCTCGTCATTTGCCACGCTGCCGATTCCCCAGACCTTCGCGACGGTGCCTCCAGCGGACGTCGCCGCGGCTGCGTCGGGCTAGTTCGTGGTGGCTGCCCCGAACCTCCGGGTCGAGAAAGCCATGCTCCGCTCGGGACTCACGGCTGTGGCCTGTGTCGACGAGGCGGGCCGCGGAGCCCTGTGCGGGCCGGTCAGCGTCGGCGTCGTCGTCGTGAGGGCGGATACCAAGCCTGCGCCGCTCGGCGTGCGAGACAGCAAACTGCTGAGCGCTGAGCAGCGTTTGGACCTGCTGCCCAAGATCATGCGGTGGGCAGTGCATGCGGTCGGCATGGCGTCCGCGGACGAGATCGACCGGCTCGGCATCGTGCCGGCGATGCGGCTCGCAGGTCACCGGGCGCTGGCCGCGCTGCCGCTCGTGCCAGATCAGGTGCTTCTCGACGGGAGTCACGACTACCTGTCGGAACCGGCCCAGACGTCGATCTTCGGGGCCGACGCCGAGGGGTACGCGATTCCGGCTGTCGTAACGAAAGTGAAGGCCGACCTGCATTGCGCGGGCGTCGCAGCGGCGAGCATCCTGGCCAAGACCGCCCGCGATGCGCTCATGATCGAGTGGAGTGCGGACTACCCGGAATACGGCTGGGCCGGTAATAAGGGGTACGGCGCGCCCGATCACCTCGAAGCCTTGACCCGACTTGGGCCCACCCGGCACCACCGAGTGTCGTGGAGCTTGCCCGGCCCCGCGTGACCGGAACCTGGTGATGTGTGTGTCATCTCGACATGCGCGCGACAGCGCGTGTTCACCGGCCGTACAGAAGGGCCCACCATCATGATTAGGGTGTCCACACCCCAGCCTCCTGCGATCGGCGCTGGGGTGACCGATGGTGGCGGGCACTTCACCTCGCTGCTTCGCTGGTATCGGCCGAATCTGCGTGGGTCGGGTCGCCTACTGGCCCTGTCGCTGGTGGCCATCGCCCTTGTGCTCGCCTGCCAGGCGGTGATCCCGCTGGTTGTCCACGCACTCCTTGAGGGAGGACGCGCAGATGCCCGCGGCCTGAGCGTCCTCGTGGGGCTCGCCGTTCTCCAGCTCATCGCCTCGTTTGCCGGGCAACGCGGCGCGGCCGTCGTGGCCAGCGACTCCGCCTTCAGGCTTCGGCTCCGCGTCTTCAACCAGCTCCTGCACACCCGGGTGCTCCGGCAGGAGGGCTTGGTCCGATCGTCGGTCGTAAGCCGTCACACGACCGACATCGACCACGTAGGGGAGGCGTTCGGCGAGACGATCGGGCAGGGCATCCCCGGAATTATTCGCGTCGTCCAGAGCTTGATCCTCTTGGCGTTCATCGACTGGCGGGCCGGGCTCGTCATGACCATGGCCGTCGCCCTGTTCGTGCTCATTCGTCGATTCGTCGGGAGCCGGCTGCTCGTCAGCGATCAGGCCAGGCTGAGTGCGAGCAGCCGCGTTGGCGAATCGGTCGACGAGGCAATCACGGCATCACGACTGATCGCAGGATTGCATCTGGATCGTTGGGCCCAGAGCAGGTTCAACACGCGGGCCGACCGACTTCGGACGACGACCCACGAGCAGGTCAATCGAGTCACCCAGTTGCATACCGGGGCGCAGGCTGCTGGGCTGGCCGGACTCGTGGCCGTCGTCTTCGTCGGGCTCTACTTCGGGGGCGGCAGCCTGGCCACGGTTGCAGCAGCGCTGCTGTACGTGGAGGGGGTCGTTCGGGGCCTCGAGGCCCTGCCGGGGTGGATTCGTTCCCTGCAACTGGGGGTGGTGAGCAGACGGAGGATCGACCAGATCCTCAGGGATGAGACCGGCCCCGTGGATCCCCCGGCCATCCTGGCGAGCATGCGCTCCGGACCGCCGTCGAGCGAGATGGTGACGGCTGAACCGGGAAGCATCGTGGGTCTTGTCACGACGCCAGGACTGGATGCCGATGCGGTTCTCACAGCCCTCTCGACCGGGAGCTTGGCTGAAAGTTGGCGCGCCACCCTCGAGGGGCACGACATCCGGCGCCCCGGGGTGAGGCTCGATGTCCTGCACGTGACGGCCGAACCAGCCGCGTTCAATGACAGCGTGCTCGCATTGCTCGCGGCGGCCGACCCGGCACTGACATCGGAGCAATCGGCGGCGCTGCTCGAATCGGTCGGCCTGGGCCATATCGGATCCACCGGACCGGGGCTTGATCGCCCGCTGGGCCCCGGTGGCTCCTTGCTCAGTGCCAACGAACGGCAAAGGCTCGCGCTCGCATTCGGTCTTGCGGCTCGCCCGCGGCTTCTCCTCGTGGGACCCCTCATTGCCATGTCGGACGTCGATGCAGCGCTGCCGCTGCTCGTCGCGCTCGGTGCTGCGCGGGACACGACGTCGATCATCACCGTGCGCAGTGCTGAGATTGCCCGGGCCATGGACGCGATGCTGTTCGTGTCTGAGGACGAGATCGCCTACGGCGACCACACGGAACTGCTCGTGACATCGTCGGCGTACGCGCGGCTGTGGGAGCGACGTCTGGCCCCGGCCGACGTCGACCTCAGCGTGCTCGGCCTTGCGAAGGCTGATGAAGTGGCCCTTCAGGGCCGGTTGGTCACTGAACGATATGAGCCGGGGGAGGCGATCTACCGTCAGGACGAGGCTGCCGATCGCATCGTCTTCGTCATATCCGGGCATGTTGAGATCGGCACTCGATTGCCAGACGGTGGCCGTCGCCGAGTTGCCGTCCTGTCGCCCGGAAACCACTGCGGAGACCTGCGTCTGACGGTGGGGGAGCGACGAGCCGAGAGCGCCTACGCGATGGATGTCTGCATCGTCCGATCGTTGAGCCGGGACGCAGTCTCTGCCGGGCTTTCGGGTCTTCTGGACAGGACGCCTACTGAGCGGCGCATCGTTTCCTGCCTGCTCCGTACTGGAGTGGCTGATATTGCGACGCTGACCGCGCGACTCGGTGACCTCGGCCCCGAAGACATCGCCGACGCAACGGCGGCCCTCCTCGAGGATGGGGCGCTGCGCGAGTCCAACGGGGGCCTCTCGGTGGTCATGAGGCGATCGGCTCGGACCGGAGCCGGGCACTTGCTCGATCGATTGGCGGAGCTGTGACGCGCGGAGCTGTGAAGCGCTGAGCCGTGAAGTGCGGTGCAGTGAAGCGCTGAGCCGTGAAGTGCTGAGCCGGGCAGGGTGACGGGGCTGCTGTCGAGGAAGTATCCCCAGCGGCGCCCGCGGGTGGGCCCTGTCCACAGCCCGCGGCATGGGAGTGTCGCCGGCGACCGGTTCGGGGCAGATTGCAGCCGGAGGTGGTCACATGCGACGCACAAGCGCGCTCGGGCTGTACGGCGAGCGGGTCGCCGCTCAGTATCTTGAAGGCATCGGCCTGGCTGTCATCGAACGTAATTGGCGGTGCTCGGCGGGCGAGATCGACATCGTCGCGCGCGAGGGATCGACGCTCGTGGTCGTCGAGGTCAAGACACGCAGTTCGACGGCATTCGGGCATCCGGCCGAGGCGGTGACCCCGCGCAAGATTCGCAGGCTTCGCCACCTGGCATTTCGATGGCTGGCCGCCCACGAGGTCCACGCTCCGTCGATACGCATCGACGTGGTCGCAATCATGCAGGCGACAACTGGCGCACCGGTGGTCGAGCACATGCGCGGGGTTGAGTGACGTGGCACTTGCGCAGGTATGGGGGGTGGTCACGACGGGCATCATGGGGGTCATGGTCAAGGTGGAGGTCGATGTTGCGCAGGGCCTGCCAAGCGTCGGTGTCGTCGGCCTTGCCGGGGTGTCAGTCACCGAGGCGCGATGGCGGGCGAGATCTG
>WLND01000260.1 GCA_009726075.1 Actinomycetota bacterium | reverse complement strand
CGGCGACCGAGTGACGCGGGTGCGGGGCGATGAGGCCGACGTGTTCTCCAAGGGGTATATCTGCCCCAAGGGCGTCGCGTTCGGTGAACTTCACAACGACCCCGCGCGCCTGCGGTACCCGCTCATCCGCGGCACCGACGGCATCCATCGGCGCGCCACCTGGGAGCAGGCCTGGGCCGAGATCGACCGCCTTCTGCAGCCCGTGCGCGAAGCCCACGGTAATGAGGCAATCGGCGTCTACCTCGGAAACCCCAATGTTCACAACGTTTCCTCGACCCTCTACTCGCCGACCCTTCTTCGCACCCTCGGCACCCGCAACATCTTCACCGCGAGCACCGTCGACCAGATGCCCGCCCAGGTGGCGGCCGGACTCATGTTCGGCACCGGCCTGTCGATTCCGATCCCCGACATCGATCGCACGCAGTTCATGCTCGTACTCGGCGCAAACCCGTTGGTATCCAACGGCTCACTGTGGACCGCCCCTGACCTTCCGGGGCGAATCCGGGCCCTCAAGGCACGAGGCGGACGTCTCGTCGTTGTCGATCCGATTCGGACCCGGACGGCAGAGGTCGCCGATGAGCACCTGCGGATTCGTCCCGGAACCGACGCCTTTCTCCTTGCGGCCATTGCGCGAACGATCATCAGCGAAGACCTGGTCGCCCCGGGTGCCTCCGCGGCGCACCTGGCCGACGGCTCCCTCGAGGTATTCGCCCGCGCCGTCGAGCCCTTCACCCCGCAGGCGGTCGGAGCACTCAGTGGAGTGCCGTCCGATGCCATCGTCCGCCTCGCGCGCGAGATCGCGGCGTCCCCCAGTGCGGCGGTGTACGGGCGCATGGGCACGACCACGGCCGGCGTGACCCTCGACGACCGCGGCCCCCAGTCGTTCGGCACCGCAGCCTCATGGCTGATCAACGCGGTCAATCTGCTCACCGGCAACCTCGATCGCGAGGGCGGGGTCATGTGGCCATTGCCAGCCGCCGGCGGGCCCTCGACCTCCGGCTCGCCAGGCGTGGGGCGAGGCATCCGAATCCCCGGCGCCGAGCGAACGAGGGTCCGCGGGCTCCCGAGCGTCCTCGGCGAATTTCCGGCGGCAGCGCTCGCCGAGGAGATCGACACCCCATCCGACGATGGCCGCCGGCTTCGCGGGCTCATCACCATCGCCGGCAACCCCGTCCTCTCGACTCCCGATGGCGGACGCCTCGACGCCGCCCTCGCGACCCTCGACGTCATGGTGAGCATCGATGCCTACCTGACCGAGACGAGCCGGCATGCGCATGTCGTGCTGCCCGCACCGGCGCCCCTCGCCCGCGGTCACTACGACCTCTCGTTCTCCAGCCTTGCTGTCCGAAACATCGCCCACTGGACGCCACCGACGCTTGCGCTGCGCCAGGACGCCGATGCCGATGAACTCGACGAGGGCGAGATCCTCATGCGCTTCGCATGTCTCGCCGGTGGCGACGCCGTCACCG
Source organism: Actinomycetota bacterium (assembly GCA_009726075.1). Lineage (GTDB taxonomy): Bacteria > Actinomycetota > Actinomycetes > S36-B12 > S36-B12 > WLND01. The sequence goes on along the minus strand of WLND01000260.1, from coordinate 2,550 downwards.
TCGACCAGATGGATGACCTCGTGGCACTCGATGTCGCGACGCGCGCCACGAAGTCGCAGGCTTCACTGGTGTTCGGACGCGACCCCCTGGAGTTGCTGGCAGCGGTCGCGCCGCGTCGGCGGCAGGAGCGCCTGCTCGACCTGATGATCCGCTCCGGCCCCTACGGCGATGGGTTCGGCACCATCGCCGACGGGCTCACGCTCGCATCCCTCGAGGCAGCCCCCCATGGCATTGACCTCGGCCCGCTTCGTCCGCGCCTTCCGGAGGTACTGCGCACCCCAAGCGGCCGCATCGAACTCGCCCCCGAGCAGCTCGTCGCCGAGGCCCAGCGCATGGCGCAGGCCCTGGCCGACTCCGGCCAGCAGTCCGAAGGTTTCGTCCTCGTTGGCCGAAGGTCACTACGCAGCAACAACTCCTGGATGCACAACCTGCCGCAGCTCGCGGGCGGGTCCAATCGCTGCACCCTGTGGCTCAATCCCGAGGATGCCGACCGGCTCGGCCTCGCTGACGGCTCGTCGGCAGCCGTGACCAGTGCGGTGGGCAGCGTGGAGGCAATGGTCGAAGTCACCGACGCGGTGGGCGTGGGAGTGGTCAGCCTGCCGCACGGCTGGGGGCACGGCATTGCCGGCACGTGGGGCACCACTGCGTCGGCGGCCGGCGGCGTCAACTCCAACATCCTGACCCCCTCGACCGGACTCGACGAACTTGCCGGCACGGCGGTGCTCAACGGCATCCCCGTGGCGGTGACGGCGACCTCCTAGGCGAGCTTGGGCCCGTAGGTCAGGCAAGCCCCGACGGCCGTCGCGAGGACGAACACCGCGATGAGCACGACGGCCAGCACCTTCGACCGCCGCGAGTGCCGGCCTGGCATAGCCGGGGGCAGGTAGAACGGCGGCATCGTCACTGGTCCGCGCAGCTCGACCCAGTGCTCATCGAGCTCGGCATCGCGGCCTGCGCTTGGCACCTGCGCGTAGTCCTCGTCCTGCACGGCTGCTTCATCCGTCATAGGCCGAGTCTGCGCGCCCCCGGCCGCGAGGGCAACCCCTGCCATTGCATGAGTCCGTTACCTCGGCTGCGCCCCGATAGCCTCGCGCTGTGAAACGTTGGGTCGCTCCCGCAGCTCCGGTCGTGTTCGTGCTCCTGTGGAGCACGGGCTTCGTCGGCGCCCGGTACGGCCTCCCCTACGCGCCGCCATTCACCCTGCTCGCCGTGCGCATGGTCATCGCGGCTGCCGCGCTCGCCGTCATGGCCGCTGTCGTCCGATCCACCTGGCCGCGCCGGACTGACGCCTACCGGCAGTCGGCCGTGATCGGGGTGCTCCTCCACGCCGGGTATCTCGGCGGCGTCTTCTATGCGATCAGCATCGGACTTCCCGTGAGCGTCACCGCGCTCGTCGTGTGCCTTCAGCCGGTCGTGGTGGCCGTCCTCGCCGGTCCCGCACTCAACGAACGGCTCATTCCCCGCCAGTGGCTCGGCATCGCCCTGGGTCTCGTCGGGGCGCTGCTCGTGCTCACCCCCGGCCTAATCAAGCAGGGCAGCCCCGACGCCTACCCGCCCGCAGCAGTCGCCGCGGTGGTCATCGCCCTCGGTTCAGCGGCCGCCGCCACCCTGCTGCAGAAGCGGCACGGTGCCGGGATCGCGATGCTGCCAGGCACGGCTGTTCAGTATGCCGCGGCAGCCGTCGTGCTCGGCGCCCTTGCCCTGGCAACGGAGGATATGTCCATCGATTGGACCCCCGCCTTCATCGGCGCGCTCGCCTGGCTGGTCATCGCCCTGTCGATCGGGGCCGTGCTCATCATGTTCTGGCTGCTGCGGGTTGGCACCGCCACCGGCGTCTCGAGCCTGTACTACCTCGTTCCTCCGGTCACCCTCTTCGAGGCCTACGTGCTGTTCGGCGAGCGCCTGTCGCCCCTGTCGCTCGCGGGGTTCGGCATCGCGACCATCGGCGTCGCGCTCGTGCGGCAGCGCAGCGTGGCAACGGACGACCTGGCCGCGTGATCGTGGCGCAGCCGTCGACACCCGCAGGGGTCGTCGATGCGGTCGTCTCCCTTATCTCGATCCGTCCCGGACGACTGCGGGTTGCGATCGACGGTGCCCCGGCCGCCGAGCCGGAGAACCTCGCCGAGCAGGTCGTGCGCGAGCTCGCGCCGCGGCGGTCTCTGCTCGTCAGGGCTGATCACTTCTGGCGTCAGGCAAGCCTTCGTTTGGAGGACGGACGCCACGACGCCGACGCCTGGCTTGATCACTGGCTCGACGAAGCCGCGCTGCGCCGCGAGGTGCTCGACCCCTGCGCCACGACCGGCCGGGTGCTGCCAGCGCTCCGCGACCCGATCACCGACAGGTCGCTGCGTTCAGTGCGCGTCGAACTCCCGCCGGACGGGGTGGTGATCGTCGCGGGCTCGGTGCTCCTCGGTCGCGGCCTGCCCTTCGACGTCGCCGTCCACGTCCACCTCACTCAAGCGGCCCTCGTTCGCCGCACGGACGAATCGCAAGGCTGGACGTTGCCCGCGCTCGCGCGCTACGAGCGGGAGCGAAACCCCGCGGCGCTCG
>WLND01000026.1 GCA_009726075.1 Actinomycetota bacterium | reverse complement strand
TGTTCCGATGGTATTGACCCGATGCTCTGCGACCAGCACGTCACGCGCGGGCCACGAAGCCTCGAGCGGGCGCAGCGACGACCAGCCCCCGGCCCTCGATGCCCACGCCGCGAGGATTCCGCACACCGCGGACGGACTGGCGATCTGCCCCGCCAGCACGAGTTCCTTCGCCTCGTCGAGGTCAACCCAAGCACGCGGAAGGTGCGCCTCCTCCGCCTCCCCCGTATGCGGGCGACCCGTCGGAATAGCGGAAAGATCGCGTGCCAGGTACACCCGAATGGCCTCGCTCGAGCCTCCCGGCGAGTTGAGAACATCAACGAGGACGCTCCAGGAGCCCGCCTCGTAACCGGACTCTTCGGCCAGCTCCCGCGCGGCCGTGAGGTGCGGCGCCTCGCCCTGCACGTCGAGCAGCCCAGCAGGCGGCTCGAAGAGCGACATTGCCACCGGGTGACGGTACTGGCGGATGAGCAGGACGCGATCGGCCTCGTCAATAGCAATCACGGCAACCGCACCGAGGTGGAGGAGAACGTCCCTGACCGCGTGGTGGCCGTCAAAATCAACCGTGTCGGACCGCACCGACCAGATGCGTCCACGAAACTGCATGACCGAATCGAGGATCGCTCGAGGCTCTCGGGTATCGACGATGTCGCCGATCCACTCCTCGTCCGGGCAATCTCCTGCGGCAGGGACGGTGCCAGCACTCGACATCATCGGCCCGTCGTTGCGCTCACGGACGGCACGTTACTGCGACCGCTTTGACGGATGCTTCGCGCCAGCACGATCCAGTGCCGCGCTGATCAGGCCGGCAAACAAGGGGTGGGCTCGCGTGGGCCTGGACCGCAATTCCGGGTGCGCTTGCGTTGCCACGTAGAACGGGTGGACGTCGATGGGAAGCTCGACGAACTCAACGAGCCGGCCATCCGGCGAAGTCCCTGAGAAGACCAGCCCAGCCTGTTCGAGTTGCGGTCGGTAGCTGTTGGCGACCTCGAAGCGATGACGGTGCCGCTCGTCCACGTAGGGCGCACCGTAGATGCGCGCGACCTGGGAGCCGTCCAGCAACTTGGCCGGATAGAGCCCCAGACGCATGGTGCCGCCCATGTCGCGCTCGCCTGACACGACATCGCGCTGATCAGCCATCGTGGCGACGACCGGATGCGGCGTTGCCTCGTCGAACTCCATCGAGTTTGCGTCAGCGAGTCCGGCCACATTGCGCGCGTATTCGATGACCATGCACTGGAGGCCCAAGCACAGCCCGAGAACGGGAATCATGCGCTCGCGCGCAAACTTCAGCGCAGCGAGTTTGCCCTCAATGCCGCGCACCCCGAAACCGCCCGGCACGCAGATGCCATCGAGATCGCCGAGGAGCCGATTCGCCCCCTCCTCAGTTGCGCAGTCATCACTGGCGATCCAGCGAATATTGACGCGAGAGTCGTGGTGGAAAGCCCCGGCCCGAATTGCCTCGGTCACCGACAGGTAGGCATCGGGCAGGTCGACGTACTTGCCGACGAGACCAATCGTCACCTCATGGGCCGGGTGGTGCACCCGGCGCAGCAGGTCGTCCCATCGGGTCCAGTCAACATCGCGGAACGGCAGGTCGAGGCGTCGGATCACGTAGGCATCGAGGCCTTCAGAGTGCAGGACTTTCGGGATGTCATAGATGCTCGGCGCGTCGACGGCGGCGACGACGGCCTCCTCGTCGACATCGCACATGAGGGAGATCTTGCGCTTGATGCCAGCCGGCACCGGCCTGTCGGCGCGTAGGACGATGGCATCGGGCTGAATGCCGATGCTTCGCAGGGCGGCCACCGAATGCTGGGTGGGCTTGGTCTTCAACTCTCCGGAGGGGCCGATGTACGGCAGCAGCGATACGTGCAGGAAGAACACATTGCCTCGTCCGACTTCATGGCGAACCTGACGCACGGCCTCGAGGAACGGCAGGGATTCGATATCCCCGACCGTTCCGCCGACCTCGGTGATCACGACGTCGACCTCTGGACCGGCCATGCGTCGAATCCGCGACTTGATCTCGTTGGTGATGTGCGGGATCACCTGGACGGTATCGCCGAGGTACTCGCCGCGACGTTCCTTGGCGATCACCGTTGAGTAGACCTGCCCGGTCGTCACGTTGGCAGATCCGTGCAGGTCGGTGTCCAGGAAGCGCTCGTAGTGCCCGATGTCGAGGTCGGTCTCGGCTCCGTCGTCCGTGACGAACACCTCGCCATGTTGAAACGGGTTCATCGTGCCGGGATCGACGTTGAGATACGGGTCAAGCTTCTGCATCGTCACGCGGAGCCCGCGCGCCGTCAGGAGGTTGCCGAGGCTTGACGCCGTCAGGCCCTTGCCAAGCGAGGAGGCGACTCCGCCGGTCACGAATACGTGCTTGGTCTGCTTCGAGGGGCTCACGGACGTTCAGACTAGCAGCGACGGCGCCGAGGCCTTGTCGATGACCGCGACCTGAACGGTGACGTGCTCGCCGCACGTAAACCCATGTCAGCGTGCCGAGAGCCGTTCGGTCTCCGCAACGGCCAAGAGCTCCTCCGCATGGAGGGCTCCAGACTCGGAGCCATCGAGACCGGAGAGCATGCGAACGAGTTCACTGACTCGCGCTGGTCCATCAACGACCGTGACACTGGACGACGTGACCATGCCGTCAGCGCCCTTCGACACCACGACATGCTGGTCGGCGAACGCCGCGACCTGAGGCAGGTGGGTGACGACGATCACCTGGGCCGACCGGGCTAGTCGAGCCAGGCGCCGGCCGACTTCAACAGCCGCGCGCCCCCCGATGCCCGCATCAACTTCGTCGAAGATGAATGTCGGCACCGGATCCGCGCCCGCCAAGACCACTTCGAGTGCCAACATGACCCGCGAGAGCTCACCGCCAGACGCTCCCTTGCTCAGGGGACGAAGCTCAGCCCCGTTGTGCGGCCGGAGCAGCAGTTCGACGTCGTCGGCACCGTGCAGTGCCATCTCGGACGTGTCAGTGCGGCTCGTCACCCGGACATCCAGCACTGAATCCGGCATCGCCAGCGCCCGCAATTCGCCCGTGACTTCAGCAGCCAGGGCCTGCGCTGCTGCTGCCCGAAGGGCACTGAGTTCCCCTGCGCTCGCGCGCACGATTGCGCGCTGCTCGGTCTCGAGCTGGGCAAGGCCACGAGCCCGGTCATCGCCCTGATCGGCCTGGGCGACTGATTCGACCGCTGCGGCAAGCCATGCCAGTACCTCGTCGACGGTGGCGCCGTATCGACGCCGAAGGGTGCCGAGCGCATGACGCCGCTCCTCGACCCACGACTGATGGCCTGGATCGGCATCGACGTCGGCCGCGAACGTGGCAAGGTCGACTGCCGCATCTGCGGCAAGACTCGTCATTTCGAGCAGCCGGTCATGCACTGCCTCCAGCGTTGAATCGACGTCGGCCGCCCGTGCGAGCGCAGCCGACGCCCGGCTCAAAATGGCGCTGACATTGTCAGTTCCGGATTCGCCATCACCGCCGACGAGGGCATCGTGAGCGGCCATGACGTCGAGCAGCAGCGTCCCCGAGTGCGAGAGCCGGGCCGCCTGGCGGTCGAGCTCGACGTCCTCCCCCGGCAGCGGTGCAACGGCTTCAATCTCGGCGATCCCGATCCGGAGCACCACGGCCTCCCGTTCCCGGGCCTCCCGGCGATCGACGAGTTCCGTCAGGGCGTTGATCGTGTCGCGCCACTGGGAGTACGCAAGGCGGTAGGCGGCCAGTGCTGCGAGGCAATCCGCGCCCGCGAACCGGTCCAGAAGGATGCGTTGGGTGTCCGCATGCCGGAGGCGAATCTGCTCCGACTGCCCATGCACCGCCACCAACGAGCCCGCGACGTCCTGGAGTACCCCTACGGGCACGGTCCGGCCGCCCGCGAAAGCCCGGCTTCGTCCTTCGGCTGCCAGCGTCCGACCCAGCAGGAGCCTCACCCGTCCGCCTTCAGGTTCCACGTCGGCGCCGGCATCGACGACCCGGCTCACCGCGGCTGAATCTGCCGCCACCGACCACTCGCCATCGATCCACGCCTGCTCGGTTCCTGAGCGGACGAGGCCGGCGTCCGCCTTGCCTCCCGCCAGGAGGGCAAACCCGCTGAGCACCATGGTCTTGCCTGCGCCGGTCTCGCCCGTGATCACGGTCAACCCGCTTGCGAAGGGAATTGTTGCATCCTCGATAACTCCAAGGCTGCGGATCTGCAGGTGCTCAATCATGGACGCCCCTTCCTCCCATGGCCCGGCTCGGGGTTCGCGCCGTCGGCCCGGTCGATGTGCGTTGGGCCCTCATCCGAAATCCTTCGGCCGCGAGCCGCCACGCCATCCGTCAACGGGAAGGGCGAATTTCGCGACGAGCCGATCGGTAAACGGCGCCTCGATCAGGCGAGCGAGTCGTACGGGCTGCGGCGACGTCCTGACCTCGATGCGCGCTCCCCCAGCGACTTCGACGGTACGGCGCCCGTCGGCGCAGAGCACCGCATCGGACCCTGCCTGGAGTTCAAAGGCGACCACGCTTCGCGGAGAAACCACGAGGGGTCGGGAGAAAAGCGCGTGGGCACTGAGCGGGACCACGAGCAGAGCGGAAACCTCGGGCCAGACCACCGGCCCGCCGGCGGAGAACGCATAGGCCGTTGACCCTGTCGGCGTCGCCGCCACCACTCCGTCGCAACCCCATCGAGACAGCGGCCGGCCATCCACCTCGACCACGACGTCGATCATGCGCTGTCGGGCTATCTTCTCGACGCTGATCTCATTCAGCGCCCAGGTCGATTCGATGACGACTCCGCCCTGAAGTACCCGAATGTCCAGGGCCAGACGCTCCTCCACGCGCCACTTCCGGAAGGCAACGGCATCAACCACCGCCGCGACGTCCTCGGAATCGGCCTCCGCCAGAAAGCCCACGTGGCCAAGATTCACACCGATGACCGGAGCCCCGGAAGCGCGAGCGCGTTCGGCTCCGCGCAGGATCGTCCCATCACCCCCGAGCACCACGACCACTTCGCAGCCATCGGATGAATGCTCGTCCGCAGGAACCACCTCGGTGGCAGGCAACCCATCGTCGCCCCACTGCTCGAGATCGTCTTCGGCCATCACGACAACGATCCCCTCGGAGCGAAGTGCGTCGGTGACCTCCCCCGCGAGCATGCGGACCTCGTGCTTGCGTGCATTGATAACGAGGAGAACTCGGTGCGTCGGCGGCGTCACGTTGGCCCTTCGCTGACCGCACGCAAGATTGCCTCGCCGACGGAGGCGACTCCGCCACCCTCTCGACCGCGATCCATCCACAGGAAGTACTCAACGTTGCCGCTCGGACCGGGCAGCGGACTTGCCTCCACTCCGCGAATCGTCAGGCCAAGCGCGACCGCGTGCAGCGCCACTGATTCCACGGTCGAGAAGCGAATCTCCGGATCCCGGATCACTCCGTCGCCTACCCGATCTCGCCCAGCCTCGAACTGCGGCTTCACCATGAGCACGTAGTCGCAGACCGGTGCCGTCGATGCCAGCAAGGCCGGGAGCACCACTTTCAGGGAGATGAACGAGAGATCGGCCACGACAACAGATGCGAGGAACGGAACGTCGGCGGCGGACATCGTGCGCACATTGGTCCGTTCGCGGACGGTGACTCGTGGGTCCTCCCGGAGGACCCATGCCAGTTGCCCGTAGCCCACATCGACGCAGAGCACCCGCGAGACCCCTCGCTCAAGAAGCACCTGAGTGAATCCGCCTGTCGAAGCGCCGGCATCAAGCGCATCCCGGCCATCGACGAGGAGTCCCTCGAAGGCGTCGAGCGCCCCGATGAGTTTCAGCGCGCCGCGAGACACATACCCGTGGCCAGCATTCTCAACAGTAATGGCGGACGAGGTCTCAACCTGGGTCGCAGCCTTCGTCGCAGCAACCCCGCGGACGTGCACCGCGCCGGCAGCGATGAGCTCCTGCGCCTGATCCCGGGAACGCGCGAGCCCTCGCCTGGTGAGTTCGGCATCGAGCCGTCGACGGGTCACAGGCAATGTCAGTTCTAGGAGCCCGCATTGATGTCGGACAGCCGCTGATGGAGCTGCTGGTGTACGGCCTCGAAGACAGGAATGTGGTCGCTCGCATCGAGCTCATCCAATCCGGTGAGGGAGTCCAGGGCGGCATCGACCGCTGCGTCGCCCGTCGGCTCCCATACCGGAAGGATCAGATCGCCGTCAGTTCCCTGGAGCATGAGCGTCTCGTCCCCTGATCGATCGCCCGACTCGTAGCCCGTGACGCTCACGCGTCACCCGACGGTGCCCCGTCCGACTGGACTACGACCTTCTTCTTCCTTCGCACCACCGGAGTGGCCGTGTCGGGTGCGTCTACGCCGACAGACGCGGGGGCAACCGACTCGCGCTCTCCAGGAGCAGCGTCCTGACCGCCGTCGTCCGCGGGGCCTGCCGAAGCTGAAGCCGAAGCCGACCCCGCCGCCGACTGGCCCTGAAGGTCATGCAGTTGCTGCTCCAGTCTCTGGACGTGACGGCGAAGCGCTGCGAGTTCATCCTCTCGGACGAATCCCATGCGACCCACCGCACGATCCACCTCGGTGCGGATCATCGATACCAGGAGCTCACGATTGTTCTTACTCGTCGACATCAGGTCGTCGGCAAGCTCTTGAACCTGACCGACGACATCCGGCGCCTTCGTCGTCAGGGTGAACCCCTGCCCGACGAGTTTCAAGGCGGCCTCTTTCGCACGAGAGGCCGTGACCTCCGTAAGACCGGTGGCCAATTGCAGGTATCCGCGCAGGTCATCCAACATGGGCACCACGCTATCTCTCCTCGGACCCGGCCGGCGATGCTGACGGGTCAAATCGCGGCAGCGGCCTCCCATCGAGCAGGCATGACAGATCCGCGGCAACGTACGTCGGAACCTCCTCGCCAATGGCAATCGACAGCCCCTCGGCGTCGCACACGCCCGTCATAACCAAGAGCGTGGGCATGCCCAACCGGCTTCCAGCAGCGATGTCGGTGTCGAGGCGATCGCCAATCATGAGTGGACGTAGCGCATTCGTGCGCCGGACTGCTTCGAGGAGCAGCGCAGGCTCCGGCTTGCCCGCGACCGCATCGGGCCGACGGCCCACCGCAGCAGCAACCGCGCCCACCAGGGCGCCGTTACCCGGTGCGAGCCCGCGCGGCGTCGGGAAGGTGAGGTCAAGATTGGTCGCAATCCAAGGCAACCCGGATCGAATCGCAAAGGTGGCTTCGGCAAGGTCACTCCACGCGACATCCGGTCCGTACCCCTGCATTACCGCAACGGTTCGTGCGTCGAACGTGGACGTTGGCTCGAAACCTCGCTCTGCGAGCGCAGCCGATACGCCCCTTCCGCCGACAGCGAGGACGGCACCGCCCTGAGCATATTCAGCCACCAGCGATGCTCCTGCCTGAGAGGAGGTCACGACGTCGTCATCGTCCGCTGCAATGCCCAGCGAGCGAAGGTGCCCAGCCACCTCGTGGGGCGTTCGTGACGCATTGTTCGTGACGAAGCAGCATCGCAGGCCTCGCGCTAGTGCCGCCGCGATCGCCTCTACTGCCCCGTCGACTGCTCGCGGTCCGACATAGACGACGCCATCGAGGTCGAAGAGGAGAACATCATGGTCAGGGATCGCCGTCGTGGTCATCGGGGCTCCAAGGGGCCGGTCATCGGGAGTCCGTCCAGGAGCCTGGCGAGGAGCGTCGCCTTGACCTGGGTTAGGGCCTTGGAATACTCCGGTTTGTCTGGACGCATCACAAATGCCATCGCGAGATGATCGCGCGCTTGCAGAAACTCCTGCCGGTACCACAGGCACATTCCGAGTCCGAAGTGCGCATAATCATCATCCGGCGCCATGTCGAGTAACCGTTGAAATGCGTCAAGCGCCTCGCCGTATCGGCCGGCATTGAATCTCGCACGACCAAGAAGTTCGAGCACGGCCTGCCCTGACTCGCCCTCGAGAACGAACCGCTCGAGGACCCGAATGGCTGCTTCAGCGCGTCCCGATTCCAGCAGCTGACGCGCCTCTTGGAAGAGCTCGTACAGATTGGTTTCCGGCTCGCTGCAGATCAGTTCCGCGTCGTCCTCACACATCACGCCCAATAGTCGCATGCCCGTGGTGGACTCAGAACGCCTTGGCACGCTTGATGCGTCGAACATCAACCTCCATGGCGCTCCCGAGGCCAGCGCCTGCCCGCCAGAACCTGCGGCGAAGTACGCCCGTCGCCTCAACAAGTTGACCGCCCTCCAGGGCCCTGACACGAGAGGCCACGGAACTCTGAGTCGCGACGCAGGCGATCGTGTCTATGCGCGTTCGGCCCCGGACATCCCGGACGGCGCGGTCAACGACGATAGAGAACACGGTGATTTCGTCACCGCTCGGCAGCACACGGTCCTGCACCTGAGCCCCCAGCCGGCCAACGAGTCGCACTTCGCTCATCGACGGTGACGTGCCGCCATCGGTCATTGCCACGATTGCTCCCTTGCGTCGAACGGTTCCAGGCGCCCATCCTTCGTGCATGCCGGCTCCTGAAGCTGGAACCAAGGGCTTGCTGTGGATGCAATCCGCCCTGAAGAATGCGCCTGTGGAGAACCTCAACACCGACTCACCCGCAGACCATGACATCGTCGACCTCGGAGGCGATGTCTTCATGATCGACACCCGCATGGGTGGCCATGGCGGCATCACAGCCAGCTACCTGATCCGCGGAAGCCGGCCCTGCCTCATCGAAACCGGAACCGCCCGGTCTGCACCGATCGTGGCGCAGCAGCTGCTGAAGCTGGGCGTCGGACCAGCCGACCTCGCAACGATCGTCGTGACCCACATCCACCTCGACCACGCAGGCGGCGTCGGCGACCTCGCCGCGCATTTCCCGGGAGTCAAGGTTGCGGTTCATGAGCGCGGAGCACGTCACCTTGCCGACCCAGCCAAGCTCGTCGCCAGCGCGCACCGAGTCTTCGGCGAAACGATGGACCGACTCTTCGGCGACCTGCTTCCGACCCCCTCCGAGCGACTTCTCGTTCTCGGCGACACGGGGTCCATCGATCTCGGTGACGGACGTTCCCTATCGACGTTCCACAACCCCGGCCACGCCTCGCACCACGTGGGCCTTGTCGACTCACTGACCGGGGATCTCTACACGGGCGACGCCGCCGGCGTCTACGTCCCCGAGACCGCGGAGGTGCGACCCGCCACCCCACCACCGGATTTTGACCTCCAGTTGACGCTCAGCTCACTCGCCCGCATGCGCGACGTTCGAGCATCTCGGCTGCTCTTCAGCCACTACGGTCCCGTCACCGACGTATCGGACACCTTGGACGCTTCCGAGGCTGAGCTTCACTACTGGGTCGAAGCGGTTGCCGCTGCCCGAGACCAGGCGCCCGACATCGATCACGCGATCGCCCTCGTCCGGGAGCGCGACCGACAGGACCATCCATCGTTCTACAGCGCCGATAACGTCGCCGAGAAGTTTGAGGAACTCTCCGGCATCGAATCCAACTTCATGGGTGTCAGTCGCTGGATGGACCTTCGTCCAGCGGATCCCCAACCTCCTCAGTGAAGCTGACTCCCGCCAGCTCCTCGCAGCGCTCCGCAGCATCCGTCGCACCGTCAAGGTCCGAGCCAGCAGCTCGCTCCATCCACTCCCATGCCTCAGAGGTGCGCCCGGCCCGCGCCAAGAGGTCCGAGTAGGCGTACTGCAGCCGGGCACGAATGGTGCCTGGTGGCAGCCGTGTCAGTTCCGGCACTTGCAGCGTCACCACAGCAGCGTCAATCTGACCGAGGTCGGCCCGCGCACCCGCTGCAACAAGCAGGAGCTCAATTCGGGTTTCAGTTTCCATCTTCGGCGCATTGATCGCGCGAATGTAGTCCAAAGCCTTTTGCGGACGTCCCAGACCCCGCTCACAGTCCGCGATCATCGGCGCATACATGATCCCTCCCGAAATACGCCGCACCGCCCGCAACTCCCCGAGGGCGACTGAGAAGTCGCCGTCAGCGTAGGCCGCAATCGCCGCTGCTTCACGAATCGCCGATACCCGCCCCGCACGCCGGCGCGCCGCCTCGATGTGGGCACGAGCGGCGGTGATGTCGCCGCTCACCATGCAACGATCGGCGGCAACCAAGTGTCTCGCCACGATCTCCGCGAGTCCCTCAGGAAGTGTCCTCAACTCGAGCAGCACTCCCTTGTCGAGCTCCTCGGGCATCACGTCCTCAGGGATAAGTGGGTCTCTCGGCCGATCCACGCGTGGGCGTTCTTCCTCGCTCCGCCCGAAGGAGGGACGCTCTGAACGACCGCGATCTCCGAACGACGATGGGCGACCACCGGACGCCGGGCGATCCGACCGCGACTTGTCCCACGCCGGACGATCCGACCCGCCAGGACGACCACCGGACGCCGGGCGATCCGACCGCGACTTGTCCCACGACGGGCGATCCGACCCACCAGGACGACCACCCGAGGCCGGGCGATCCGACCGCGACTTGTCCCACGCCGGGCGATCCGACCCACCGGGACGACCACCGGAGGCCG
>WLND01000259.1 GCA_009726075.1 Actinomycetota bacterium | reverse complement strand
CGACTCTCGCTCAGCGATCGCCTGCCGCTTGTCATAGCTCTTACGCCCTCGGGCGAGGGCAATCTCGACCTTCGCGTAGCCGTCTTTGAAGTAGAGCGAGAGCGGCACAAGGGTCAGGCCCGACTCCTTCGTCTTGCCCGCGATGCGCCTGACCTCTTCCTTTCGAAGCAGCAGCTTGCGAGCCCGACGAGGCTCATGATTCGTCCATGTCCCCATCGCATATTCAGGGATATGGACGCCACGAAGCCACACCTCGCCATCGTCAATCGTGGCGTAGCCGTCGACGAGCGAGGCCCGACCGGCCCGCAGCGACTTGACCTCGGTGCCCATGAGCACGATGCCCGCCTCGAAAACGTCCTCGATTGAGTAATCGTGCCGTGCCTTCTTATTCTGGGCCACAAGAGTGCGGCCTACTTCACGCGCCATTGCTGTCTCCCAGATTGCTCTTCACGGCGACCGGCGATGTAGCCGCCGACCCGCCCGGGTCGTGAGGGGCCGAATCTAGGACAACCTTCGACTGATTCATCCACGCAACCACGTTCAGCACCGCCGCAATGACGGCCGCGACGATAACCCAAAGGTAGACATAGATATCAATGGACGCCCCGACGGGCGGACCGTACGGAAAGTAGTTGCGCAGCAATGGCAGCGCGAAGAGGAGCGCAGCCGTCCACGACATGAGGCCGACCTCGGCCCGGCGCCTGTTCGTGAACGCCAGAATGCCCACGATGAGGGCGAACATCGACAGCAGCACCCCGAGGGCGAGCAAGACCATCGCAAACGCCTGCGTTGAGAATGCCCGGTCGAAGCTGAGGTTTGCGATCTGTACCTGGCTCATGCCCGCGGCCAGCGTGGTCGTGGTGTCCCACCCGCTGACTCCTCCGGACGACTGCAGGCCGACCTCAAGATCCCCGGTCGACTCAAGCGAGCCATCGGAGGCCCGCACGTAGGTGTCGGCGCCGATCGCCACAAGGCCTGAGTGGACGTCGAACGGGTAGTTGCTCTGCTCTCCGTCGAGGCCGACCGTGGTCTCGAATCGGCCGAGCGCGTCGCCCGCGAGGAATTTCACCTCCTGGGTGCCGACCGAACTGCTGATGGTGACACGGGTGTTCTCGCGGAGTCGGCCACCGCCATCGACAATGTCGCTCCCCTGCCACGTGAACGACAGGTCGACCGTCGCCTGGTCGGTCAGGGTGTTCACCGCAATCGGCTCGATGGTGACGAGAAGACCCGAGGCCGAGGTCGCTCCAACGCCGCCGACCGTGGCGCGTGAGCCCTCGGCGTTGTAGCGCTGGACGACCAGCGTGTAGGCGACGATCAAGAGCAGCAGGATGACCACGAGGACGCGCCACCCGCGCTTGGACAGAGGCCGAGGACGAGGCGCGCTATGGCTACGAACGCTCCGGGATGACATCCACACGGCTAGACGCGCAAGTACTTCCGCAGGGTGAAGAACGCCGCGAGCCCGGCCAGTGCGATGCCCGTGACGAACATCAACGGAGCGATGGCAAGGACGGCGTCCCAGCCGACGAACGACGTGAACTGGAAGGACGGGGCCAGGATGTTGTCGATCACAATGGCCTTCGTCAGGACGAGACCCCCGATCGCGAGCACTGCGCCAACCGCCGCAGAGAACGCGGCCTCGAGCAGGAACGGCAACTGGATGTAGAAGTTGGAAGCTCCGACGAGGCGCATGATCCCCGTCTCACGACGTCGGCTGAACGCCGCGACCCGCATGGTGTTCACGATGAGCAGCACGGTGACGACGAGCATCGACAGGGCGATGAGCAGCGCGACAAGCTGCAGCCCGCCGAGCAATCGGAAGAACTTGTCGAGGATCTGCCTCTGGTCATTGACCTGCTCGATGCCCGGCCGCCCCGCGAACGCCGACGCCACGACCTCGTAGCTGGTCGGGTCGGCGAGCTTCACTCGAAACGACTCAGGCAAGGCGCCCTCGGTGACGTTGTCAGCGATCGGCGAACCCTTGAACTGCTCCTGGAAGCGGGCGTACGCGTCGGCCTTCGATTCGTAGAAGACCTCTTGCACCAAGGGCCGGAGGGATTCGAGGTCGGCCTCGATCTGGTCGCGCTGCGCCTTGGTGACGGCCTGACTGCCGCACGAGGGGGTATCGCTGCCCTTGCTGCACAGGAAGATCGACACCTCGACCTTGTCGTACCAGAAGTCCTTCATCGTGGTGACCTGAGCACGGACGAGCATGCTGGCGCCGAAAAGGCCAAGCGACACCGCCACCGTGATGATGACCGCGAGGGTCATGGTGAGGTTGCGGCGAAGGCCGTTGCCGACCTCGCTGGCGACGAATTGGGCGCGCATTACTGAGCGTATCCGTAGACACCGCGCGACTGGTCGCGAACAAGGTGGCCACCGTCAAGCTCGATGACCCGTCGCCGCATCTGGTCAACGATGTTCGAGTCATGGGTCGACATGACGACGGTGGTGCCGAGCTGGTTGATGCGGTCGAGGAGTTTCATGATGTCGGCGGACGTACCCGGGTCGAGGTTTCCGGTCGGCTCGTCGGCAATCAGGATCATGGGGCGGTTGACGAAGGCTCGGGCAATGGCCACGCGCTGCTGCTCGCCGCCCGACAGCTCGTCGGGCCGGCGGAGCTCCTTGCCTTCAAGGCCCACGACCTCGAGTACCTCGGGAACAACGCGGTTGATGTGCGCCTTGGGCTTGCCGATGACCTCGAGGGCGAAGGCGACGTTCTCCGCGACGGTCTTGTTCGGGAGAAGGCGGAAATCCTGGAACACCGTGCCAATCTGGCGGCGGAGCGCGGGAATCTTCCAGTTCGAGAGGTGGCTGAGTTCCTTGCCTGCCACCCACACCTTCCCGCTCGTCGGGCGCTCCTCGCGGAGGATCAGCCTCAGGAAGGTCGACTTCCCTGAGCCGGATGGCCCCACCAGGAAGATGAACTCGCCCTTTTCAATCTCCACCGAGACGTCGTCGAGCGCCGGCCGCTGCTGGCTCGCGTACATCTTTGAGACGCGGTCGTAAAGGATCACGAAGTCAGTCTAAGCCGATGCGGACTATGCCTCGGTCGCCCCGCGCTGCTTGCGCCATCGGATGCCCGACTCAACGAAAGCATCGATCTCGCCATCGAGGACCCCGGATGTGTTGCCGGTCTCGGTCTCGGTCCGCAGGTCCTTCACCATTTGATACGGATGGAGGACGTAGGACCGCATCTGCGTCCCCCAGGATCCCGCCGAATCGCCCTTGAGGGCGTCCATCTTCGCCCGGTCCTCCTGGCGCGTGCGCTCGAGCAGTTTCGCCTGCAGGACGGCCATCGCCGTGGCCCTGTTCTGCAGTTGCGACCGCTCGTTTTGGCACGACACGACGATCCCGCTGGGGATGTGCGTGATGCGGACGGCGGAGTCTGTGGTGTTGACGCCCTGCCCGCCCGGCCCGCTGGACCGGTAGACGTCGACCCGCAGGTCGTCGTCTGGGATGTCGACGCTCTCGGCCTGGGCCATGACGGGGATGACCTCGACCCCCGCGAACGAGGTCTGGCGTCGGCCCTGGTTGTCGAAGGGCGAGATGCGGACGAGGCGGTGGGTGCCCTGCTCGACCGAAAGGGTGCCGTAGGCGTAGGGGGCCTTGACCGCGAAGGTCGCCGACTTGATGCCCGCCTCCTCGGCGTAGGAGACGTCGTAGACCTCGACCGGCCAGTTGTGGCGCTCGCAGTAGCGGGTGTACATGCGCAGGAGCATCTCGGCCCAGTCCGCAGCATCGACGCCACCTGCCTCGGACCTGATCGTGACAAGGGCCTCTCGTGCGTCGTACTCGCCGGAGAGCAGCGTCCGCACCTCGAGTTCGGCGATGGCCTTCTCGAGGTCTGCGAGTTCCTTCTCCGCATCGGCCGCGGCTGCCTCGTCGCCCTCATCCTCGGCCAGTTCGAACAGGATGGGCAGGTCGCCCAGTCGCCGGTCGAGCGCCTCGAACTTGCGCAGTTCGCCCTGAACGAACGAGAGCCGGGACGTGACCTGTTGCGCCCGTTCTTGGTCGTCCCAAAGAT
>WLND01000258.1 GCA_009726075.1 Actinomycetota bacterium | reverse complement strand
GCCCATCGCCCGTCACCAAGGCCCGACGCGAGCCAAGCCGCTCGTGCGCAAGCTCGCCAAGGATCTCGGCGTCGATCTCACTGCGATCTCAGGGTCGGGTCGAAGCGGCGACGTCACTCGCGACGACGTCCTCGCAGCGGCCAACGGACTGACTGCGGCGAACCCGACGCCGCCCACCGGGGGCGATGATCGGGTGCCGGTTCGCGGGGTGCAGCGGGCGATGGCGGAGGCCATGGTGCTGTCCGCCTTCACTGCTCCGCACGTGACCGTGTGGGTCGAGGTCGACATGAGTCGGACCCAGGACCTCGTGCGCCGGCTGCGCGAGCATCCGTCCTACCGCGACCTCAGGGTCACGCCGTTCACCATCGTGAGCAGTGCCCTGATTGCCTCGGCCTGCCAGCATCCACGGATCAACGCCAGTTGGTCCGAGGGTGCCGATGGGCCGGACGTCATCGTCCATCGCGACATCCACCTCGGCATGGCTGCCGATACCCCTCGGGGGCTGCTCGTGCCAGTCGTGCGCGGGGCCGGCGCCATGACCCTGCTCGAGCTGGCGCGGGCGCAGCAGGCGCTGATCGAGACGGCTCGCCTGGGTCGGAGCACGCCGGCCGACCTGGTCGGCGGCACCGTGACCCTGACGAATATCGGCGTCTTCGGGGTCGATGGCGGCACCCCGATCATCAATCCGGGCCAGTCGGCGATCCTGGCCATGGGACGCATCGTCGACAAGCCGTGGGCGGTCGATGGCGAGGTACGCGTACGCCCAGTCATGCAGTTGTCGCTGTCGTTTGATCACCGAGTCTGCGACGGTGCGCAGGGTTCACGGGCACTCACGAGCGTGGCAACCTTCCTGGCCGACCCGGCAGCAGCACTCCTCCTGAACCAGCCCGCCTAACGCCAACCCCCTCCCCCGGTCATTTCAGCCGGATAGTGGTTCAACCCCCCGGTCATTTCAGCCGGATTGTGGGTTTGCTGAAGGAATGAGGGGAAATACGCACGCGATTCGTTCATCTCGCCCAGTCCGATTCCCTCCGCGTCGTTTCGTCCCGATTGTGGCCAGGATGAGTCAAAGGACCCGCGAATCGTCCAGATTTCTTTTTCTTGCCCAGAATCCGGACGGGACGATGAGGGGATGGCGCTTGGGTGAGATGAACGAATCAGGACGTCTGAGGGGCCGCTTCGTGCATCCGGCCCACAATCCGGGTGAAATGACCCGGGGGGTTGAGCTCCCTACCGGCTGAGGTGGCCGCGGGTTGTGAGGGCGTCTGGCGCCCTGTCGAACACTCCTCCGCCTGGATCGTCCGAGTCCTCGTCGAAGCCGTCATTTCGCACTGGATCATTCTGCGGGCGCAGCACATCGCGGATGATGAGCGCGGCAAACCAGATTGTCACCCCGATGTGGACGAGGGTCGCCACCCCGTACCACTGCGGGGTCAGGCCCTTGGTGTCAGTCGCCCCGTAACCGACCAGGAACCACCAGACGGCGGCGAAGTAGATCAACTCGCCCGCCTGCCAGATCAGGAAATCACGCCACTTGGGGCGCGCGAGCGCGGCAAGTGGCACCAGCCACAGCACGTACTGCGGTGAGTAGACCTTGTTCGTCACTGCGAAGGCGGCGACGATGAGGAAGAGCAGTTGGGCAAGCCGCGGTCGGCGCTCGGACGAAAGGGCGAGCACCCCGATCGCCACGCACAGCAGCAGGAACAGCCCCGAGGCGATCACGTTGAGGGACTCGGCAGGGACACTCGGCAGGCCGAACTGCGACAGGGCAAACCAGATGGAGCCGAAGTCCTGGCCACGTTCCTGGCTGAAGCGATAGAAGTACGACCAGCCGTCGACGTTCGCGACCATGAATGGCAGGTTCACGGCGAGCCAGGCGATGGCCGTGCCGAGCACGAGTGAGCCGAACGCGCGCCAGCGGCCGGTGCGGATCGTGAGCACGAGAAATGCTCCGAGGAAGAACAGCGGATAGAACTTCGCGGCGATCGCTAGGCCGAGCAGGATGCCCGCTGCCATGGGGCGCGACCTCGACCAGAGCACCAGGCTCACGCCGGCGAATGCCAGTGGCAGCAGGTCCCAGTTGACTGTGGCGGCAAGGATGACCGTCGGCGCGAGTGCCACCATTGCGGCGTCCCATGGGCGACGCTTCACCGTCATCGCGGTGGCGACGACGGCAATGATCAGCGGGATGAGAAGGAGGATGACGTTGATGTCGAAGAAGGTCCGTGCCGCATCGAGTTCGCTGAAGATCCCGGTGGCCGCCCGGGTGAGCAGGGCGGCGAGTTGCATGAATACCCCGGTGAGCACCGGGTATTCGAGTGGGTTCTGCCCGGGCATCGTCTGCAGGTAGGGGAAGAGTCCGTCGGCGAAACCGCGCAGCGAGTAGAGCGGCGGGATGTCGGAGTAGCAGAGGTGCTCGTAGCGCTCCGGTGAGATCCAGCCAGTCTTACGGCACGACAGATCCAGCACGAAGCCGAGGCCGTAGGCGACCGCGGTGAAGGCGACGAGTACGCGAAGCGGCGACCACCAGTGTGTTCCGCGCCGGGCGAATCTGCCGAAGGGCCCACCGATGAGCCCGCTGGCGGCGACCGCCACCGGGTCCTCGTTGGTTGGATTCACGATTGGTTCTCGCGCTGTCACGGGACCGACTCTATTCGGAGGGGGGCCCGCTTCCGGCTGCACTCGGCGTGGGTGTCGGCGTCAATTCGGGGGTCGCAGGCTGCGGTGCCCCCTCGCCGGCGGGTTCCGTCGCCGGTTGCTCGGTCGCCGGGTCGACCGGCGCGGTCGGGGTCGGCGGAATGCCGTCGGGGTTGCCCTCGTCGACCGGGGCATCGGAGGGCCCGAACTCGATGATCTGCGGGATCGGGCAGCCCATCGGAACCTCCTCGCCCTCGGGCGGCAGCACCACGGGGCAGTCAAGGGGCACGATGACGCCGGCCGGTGGCTTGGCGAACTCGGCGGTGGGCAGGTCACCGAGGGCGGCCTTCATGAACGCCACCCATATCGCCGCGGGGAACGACCCGCCCGTGACAGTGTCGAGACCGCCGGTGCCGGAGAGCGAGAGCGGGATGCCCGCTTCGTCCTCCTTGGCCATGAGCACGGCCGTCGCGAGCTGCGGCGTGTAGCCAACGAACCAGGCGCTGCGGTTGCCGTCGGTGGTGCCGGTCTTCGCAGCGGCAGGGCGTCCGAGCCCGAGCGCTGAGAATCCGGTGCCGTTCGTGACGACCTTGTTCAGGGCGTACGTGACCGTGTTGGCGACGTCGGCGGTGAAGGCCGGGGTCGTCTGGGTGTCCTTCTCGTAGAGGAGTCCGCCATTGGCGCCCTCGACGCGCTTGATCACGGTCGGCTTGGAGCGCGCCCCGCCGGCAGCGAACGTGGCATAGGAATTCGCCATGTCGAGGCCCGAGGGCGAGGCCGTGCCGAGCACGAAGGTGAGGTCGAGGTTGTCGAGGTTCAATCCCGGTGTGTCGGACGGGATCCCCGCTCGCAGTGCAGCGTCGGCGACGAGGTCGACCCCGACGTCGGACTCCATCTCGACGTAGGCGCTGTTGATGCTGCGTTCGGTGGCCTGAAGCAGCGATACCCGTCCGTACGACTTGTCGCCGTAGTTCGTCAAGGTGTAGCCGTTGATGGTGGCGGGCGAATTGCCGTCCCACGTGGACGAGAGGGGGACTTCGGTCTCCACCGCCGCGGCAAGCGCGAAGGGCTTGAAGGTGGAGCCTGCCTGGGCGAAGGGGCGGGTGGCATTGTTGATCTGGTCGGTGACGAAGTCCTTGCCGCCGTAGAGGGCGATGACCTCTCCGGTGCCGGGGCGCACCGCGGCCAGTCCGATGCGCAGGCCGTCGGTGTTTGATTTCGGGCCGGCGTCCTTGACTGCGGCGGTCGCGGCCTTCTGCGCCTTGCGCTCGAAGGTCGAGGTGATGCGCAGCCCGCCGCGCTGGATCTCGGTTTCGTCGAAGCCGAGGGTGGCGAGCTCATTGGTCACTGTGGTGAGGAGGAATCCGGTCTGCCCGCCGAGGCGGTTGCCGGCCTTT
>WLND01000257.1 GCA_009726075.1 Actinomycetota bacterium | reverse complement strand
GGCCACCTCCGTGAGCACCGTGCCGGTGATTGCATCGCGCACGACGGCGCCGAACGCCGCCGGGCCGGGGTTGCCACGTGAGCCACCGTCGGCCTCGACGATGAAGGATCGAGTCATCGCCGCCCTACAGGCCGGATTCGGCAGTGCGCACGAGGATCCTGCGGCACTCCTCGCATCGAAGGACCTCGTTCGCCGGGGCGTTGCGCAGGCGTTCGATCTCGTTCGGCGGCAACTCGAGCCGGCAGCCGCCACAGCGGCCGCGCTGCACATGGGCGGCGCCAACTCCCCCACCGTCGATGCGAATGCGCTCGTACAGTGCAAGCAGGTCTGCCGGGATCTCAGGGACGATGGCTGCCCGCTCGGCCGTGACGATCGCGCGCTCGTCCTCGAGATCGGCGAGCAGGTCTGCCACCGTGCTCGCCTGCGCATCTCGCTCGAGGGCAAGCGCATCGCGCTGGCCATGCAGCTGCCGAACCGCCGCCATAGCCCCCTCGACTCGCTCCATGATCTCGAGCTCGATGTCCTCGAGCTCGCCCTGGCGCCGCGCGAGCGAATCCATCTCGTGCTGGAGGTTGGTCAGCTGCTTCGGGTCGTTGATCGTGCCGCCGTCAAGGAGGTCGCGGTCGTGCCGTGACCGCTCGCGCACCTGCTCGACATCGGCATCGGCGCGGGCCTGGTCGCGCTTGAGATCGTTGGCGATCACCTCGGCCGCAACTCCCTCGTCACGGGCGCGCGCGAATTTGGTCTCGAGCTCGGCGAGCTCGACCGCTTCGGGCAGCGTCTTCGTGCGGTGGGTGATCTGCGAGAGGCGGGTGTCCTTCGCCTGGAGATCAAGGAGTCGGTTCTGGGCAGACGGTTCGGCGTTCAGCGGGTGCTCCCTAGGTGGGCGGTCCACGGATCAGTGGGGGTGGTGGAGACGCGTGTGCTCACGGTACCCCCGTCGCGCGTGATGTCGGATCGCAAGCCCTGCGATGCCTGCTCGAGCCAGGGCCACTCGCTGGCCCAGTGGGCGATGTCGATCAGCGGGCAACCGTCCTCGGCCAGATGGTCCTGGGCGCGGTGGTGCCGCAGGTCGGCGGTCAGGTAGACGTCGGCGGCCATTGCTGCCGCGTCGAGAAACGAGTCGCCCGCTCCACCGCACACGGCGACCGTGCGCACCGCCCGCTGCGGATCGCCTGCCACCCGCACCCCGTGGTGGGTCGGTGGCAGCACCATCGAGACATGCTCGGCGAACTGCTCAAGGGTGACCGCTTCGAGGAGGTCTCCAACGCGTCCGGTGCCCACCGCGGGGCCGGCACCAGGGATGCCGACCAGCGGTCGCAGAGCCGTGAGGCCGAGCGCCTCGGCGAGCGCATCGGAGACCCCCGGGCTGGCATGGTCCGCATTCGTGTGGGCACTGAACAGCGCAATGCCATGGGAGATGAGCTCATGAAGAACCCGGCCCTTTGCGTCGGTCGCCGCGACGGAGTGGACGCCGCGCAGGAGAAGCGGGTGGTGGGTCACGATCATCTGCGCCCCCTCGCTCAGCGCCTCATCGACGACAGCCTGAACCGGGTCAACCGCGAAGAGAATTCGAGACACGGGAGCAGCCGGATCCCCGCAGGTCAGACCGACGGCATCCCAGTCTGAGGCGAGAACCGGGGGATAACGCGCCTCGAGGGCTGCCACGACGTCGCCGACAGTGACAAACGCCGTGGTCGCGCCACGCCCCCCTGACTCGTCCATGGGCTCAGGCTACGCGTCGGCAGGGGTCAGGAACTCAACGAGAGCATCGCCGCAGCGATCAGGGCCAGGGCTACACCAATGAGCTGGACGGCATTGAGCCGCTCCTTGAGGAGCACCCACGCGAGGATGACGGTCGCGACCGGGTAGAGCGAGCCCACGACGGCGACGATCGACAGCATGCCCCGCTGAGACGCCAGCTGGAACATGCCGTTCGCGCAGGCGTCAATGACCCCCGAGGTCACGACCAGGAGCCAGGGAAACCCCGTGCGGACGAAGGGCCGGCCGAAGATCACGAGCACGCCGACCAGCAGGACGGTCGACACCCATCGTCCGGTCACCGCAACCCAGATACCCGCATCGGCCGGCGCCAGGCCGATGGCCGAGAGGTAGAGACCGATGCACACGCCGCTTCCCAGGGCCAGGACGATCGTCGACGGCGTCACCCGCGCCTGCTCCCCGGTCTCGCGGCTGACAAGCACCACGGCGATCCCTGCGCAGGCAATGCCGATGAGCGCGAGGGTCGACAGCGATTCGCCTCGCGCGACTCCGACGAGCACCGGCACCGCTCCGGCCATGACCGCCGTGACCGGCGACACGATGCCCATCGGGCCCCGCGAGAGGGCGCGGTAGAGCAGCCCGATGGCCAGGGCCCCGATCAGGCCGGCCGCAACACCCCAGCCAAGGGCACCGCCGGAGATGTGCCCGGGCACGACGAACATCGCAATGAGCGTGAGGACCACAGCGCCCGAGGGGTACGAGACGGCGAGCACGTGCACCGCGCCGGCGCGGCGGGAGGCCAGGCCCCCCATGAAATCTGCGACGCCCCAGGAGAGGCTCGAAACTAGGGCAAGGAGTGCGCCCATGCGGGGTTGACTCCTTCATGGTCTCGTTGAGCGGACGCTGATCCTGTCACATGGCGCCTGCGGCGAGGCACTAATCTTGCCGCACGGGGCCGTTAACTCAGTTGGTTAGAGTGCCCGCCTTACACGCGGATTGTCGGGGGTTCGAGTCCCTCACGGCCCACCCGGATTTCAGTTTGACAGACTGTTGGCATGTCCCTGCCAGCGAAAGGACGCCGCTACCATCACGGCGACCTGCGAGAAGCCCTGATCGTGGGGGCCATCGGCCAGGTGGAGGTCGTTGGCCTCGAGCATCTTTCGCTGCGCTGCATCGCCACCGAGGTCGGGGTGAGCCCAAGTGCGGCGTACCACCATTTCGCGGACAAGGACGCCCTGCTCGCAGCCGTTGCCCTCGACGGGGTCGAGAAACTCAATATCTCGATGTCGGCCGCGATGGCAGCCGTCCCACCGGGTATCGGGGCATCTGCCCAAACGCAGGCGCAGGCGCGAGCCACCGCCGCGGGCCTCGCGTACGTCACCTTCGCTGTCGATCACCCGAACCTTTTTCGTCTCGCCTTCAGCGGCCATTGCCCCCGCCGGTCACCGAACGGGGACCGCGAGCGCAACCCCCTCATCGACGAATTGTTCGACGACCTCGTCGCAACCGGGGTGATCCCCGAGAACCTGCGAGAGGGCTCCGAGGAGGTCATGTGGTCGACCGTCCATGGCATGGCAACGCTGGTCCTCGAAGGCATCTTTGAATTCTCGGACGTCCCTACCTACCTCGCCGCCCTCGCGCGCATGATGCGGCTGCGCGACTAATCCCAAGGAGAACAGCCGTGCCCACACGACGCATCATCGCGAGCAGCGGCGGATTCATCGGCACGCCGGGACTCTGGGGTGTCAGGCGCCCCGGTGGCATCTTCCTCGAGGCCCTGCGCCTTTCTGGCAAGGGCCGCCCGCGCGTCTGCCTGGTGATGACGGCCAGCGGCGACGACAGCCAGTACCTGTCGACGATGTACTCCGCGCTCAGCAATGCCGGCTGCGATGTCGACCATCTGGCCCTGTTCACCCAGCCCAATCGAACCCCCGACGAGGCGTTGGGCCGCGCCGATGTCGTCTGGGTCGGAGGCGGCAGCGTCGCGAACCTGCTAGCCCTGTGGCGACTCCATGGAGTCGACGACGCCATGCGAGAGGCCTGGGAGCGCGGGGCGATCCTCGGCGGAGTCAGCGCTGGGTCGATCTGCTGGCACACCGGCGGGCCGACCGACTCATTCGGAACCGAGCTCGTCGCGGTCACCAATGGCCTCGCCCTGCTGCCGTACGGCAACGGCGTCCACTACGACTCGGAAGCCCAGCGACGTCCGCTCCTCCACCGACTCGTCGGCGAGGGAGTCCTGCCACGCTCGTACGCAACCGATGACCACGTCGGGATTCTCTACGAGGGCACCGAGCCGGTGGCCGTCATCGCAGACACGAACACCGCCGGCCCCTC
>WLND01000256.1 GCA_009726075.1 Actinomycetota bacterium | reverse complement strand
GGCCTCCTCGGCGGGTTCAACGAGGCGCTCCTGCTTCGCACGATGGGCAACATGTCCGGTGGCGAGCGCCGGCGCGTCCAACTCGCTCGGGCACTCATCGCAGACCTCGACGTGCTGCTTCTCGACGAGCCGACGAACCACCTCGACGTCGAGGTGGTGGCTTGGCTGGCCGACTACCTCAAGGCGCAGAACAAGCTCGCGGTCGTGGTCGTGACCCATGACCGCTGGTTCCTCGACGCGCTCTGCGAGCGGACCTGGGAGGTCGTGAACGGCCAGGTTGACGAGTACGACGGTGGCTACTCGGCGTTCGTCCTCGCGAAGGCTGAGCGCTTCCGGCAGGCGAACGCGAGCGAGGCGCGGCGCCAGAACCTCATGCGCAAGGAGCTCGCCTGGCTGCGCCGAGGTGCCCCTGCCCGCACCTCGAAGCCGAAGTTCCGGATCGATGCGGCCAACGAGCTCATCAGCAATGAACCTCCGCCTCGCGACGCCGTCGAGCTGCTGTCGTTCGCGGGCTCGCGCCTGGGCAACACCGTGTTCGAGCTGCACGACACCACCCTGACCATCGGTGATGAGGCGGCCGGAAACCGGCGCGACCTCCTCGACCACTGCGAGTGGAACATCGGCCCCGGTGACCGTCTGGGCATCATCGGCTCGAATGGATCCGGAAAGACGTCGCTCATTCGCATGATTCTCGGCGAGATCGACCCCTCGAAGGGGTCGGTCAAGACCGGTGTCACGGTGAAGCCCGCATACCTCTCGCAGCACCTCGAGGAGCTCAATCCGAAGTGGCGCGTGCTGGAGGCCGTGGAGCATGTCGCGTCGCGGGTCGAGCTTGGCAAGGGCCGCGAGCTCACCGCGTCGCAGCTCTGCGAGCGGCTGGGTTTCGGCGCCGATGCCCAGTGGACCCAGGTCGGAGACCTCTCAGGCGGCGAGCGCCGCCGGCTCCAGCTCACCCGCCTGCTCATGGGCGGCCCCAACGTCCTCGTCCTCGATGAGCCCACGAACGACTTCGACGTCGAGACCCTCACCGCCCTTGAAGACCTCCTTGATGGCTTCGCCGGAACTCTCCTGGTGATCTCGCACGATCGGTATTTCCTGGAACGGGTCTGCGACGACTTCGTGGCCCTGTACGGCGACCAGCGCATCTCGTCGCTCACCGGCGGGATCGACGAGTACCTGACCGTGCGACTTTCGCACGCGGCGGTGACCGCGCAATCCGGTGCCACGAAGGTGACGACTTCTGCGTCGGAGCAGCGCGCTGCAGCCAAGGACATCGCCCGCCTTGAGCGTTCGATCGTGAAGATTGACGGTGAGGAGCGGGCGCTGCACGCGCGCATGATCGAAAGCGCGCAGGATCACGATGCCCTTGCCCGAATGAACAAGGAGCTCCACGAGCTGAGCGCGAAGAAGGCAGCCCTCGAAGACGAATGGCTGTCCTTGTCCGGATAGTGCCCGATCATTGACCGCTTCGAGGCGGCCATTCGCATGCGGTGATGCGAGCCTCGGGCCGTGGATGCTCGGGGGCTGGCCTCGTGGGCCGGGCCGGCGGCGGCCGGACTCATCGCGATCGCACTGTCGCTGGCATTCATCCGCACGGGCACGTGGAGTGAGTTCGACGAGTACACGCACTTCGACTACGTGGTGAAGGTTGGCGAGGGTCTCCGCCTGCCGCCGGTCAATGACCTCCTCGGGCAGACCGCGATCCAGACCGCCGTCTGCAAGGCGGCCCCCGGTTTCGGCGTGTTCGCCCAGGCGTGCGGTGCGGCAATCATCGATCCGACCCGGATGCCCTACGCGGGTGCGAGCACCGCCACGGGCTATCTGCCGACCTACTACCTCGCCACCGGGCTGGGGGCACGTCTGATCGAGGCGCTGCCGGGCGATGCGTCATGGCTCGACTCGGCTCGACTCATGGGTGCGCTCTATCTCGCACTGGCGGCCGTGCTCGTCGTCGCGATTGCCCGGCGCCTGGGCGCGAGCAGCCTCGTAGCGGTGTCGGCGGGCGTGGCGATGGCGGCAATGCCGATGGTGCTCCAGCAGTTCAGCACGGTGAACAACGATTCGCTGGCCGTGGCGCTCTCGCTCGCCGCGGTGTACGCGTACCTGCGCATGAACGAATCCACCTGGGTGCGACGGACCACCGTGGCCTTCGGGCTGTCATTCCTCGCCCTGACGGTGAAGGAGACGGCCATCATCTCGGTCGCGGCGGTGGCCGCCCTCAGCCTCAGCGACCGACTCGCGTTCGAAGCAAAAGGCAGGTGGACGAGTATCGCGCGCACGGGCCTGGCGTCCGGCATCGTCATCGCTGCCGCGGCAATCATGCGCTACGTGGCCTACCCGGCCATGGTGGGCCGAGTCGCGGAGAACGGACTCCAGGAGAAGGCGATCATCGCGCTCCAGGGAACGCCCCCGGTCAACCTCGTCGCAGGCAATGCGCTGAGCGCCAGCATGTCGGCGTTCGAAGTGCCGCAGGGGACCCTGGGCGGTGTCTGGTTCACCGTTGCGGCGCAGGCCATGGCACTCGCTGCGCTCGGCCTTCCCCTCGCCGCGCTGCTGCGCGTCTCTGCGCGTCGGGAGTTGCGCTCTCCGCGGGCGACGCTCGCCCTGGTCGTCGTGTGCGCTGTTCCGGTGTTCATCATCGGCTTTCTTGCCTCACTGCGACTCCTCGCGGTGCCGCCGCTGTTCCAGCCGCGCTACCTGCTGCCGATCATGGTGCTCGGAATTGCCGTTGCGGCAGCGCACATTTCACGGCCATGGTGGCGTCTCACGCTTCCGGTCTCTGTTGGCTTCGCGGGCCTCGTGTTCATTTCGCTGAGCGTGAGCCCCCATTGGGCCGGGTAGGCGCGCTGGCCCTGGGGCAATCTCGTCGAAAGAGCGGCTTGCTCGAACCGCACTAAACTCAAGGAGTGTCTGAGCATCGGGTTGTCATCGTCGGAGCTGGATTCGGTGGCCTGAGCTGTGCACGCAAGCTCACGAAGGCAAGCGGCGTCCACGTGACCCTGGTCGATCGCAATCCGTACCACCTGTTCGCACCCCTGCTCTACCAGGTCGCCACGGGCGGCCTGCCAGACGAGGACATCGCCTACTCGATCCGCGGAGCGATTCCGGGGGTTGATTTCCGCCGGGGCGAGGTTGTCCGCATGGACGTCATAGGCAAGACCATCCGGCTTGATGACGGCACCGTGATGCCGTGGGACGACCTGGTGATCGCGACCGGCAGCGTCGGCACCACATTCGGCGTGCCGGGCGTTGCTGACCACGCGCTGCAGATGAAGTCGATCCGACAGGCACGGGAGATCCGCGATCGGCTGCTCATGACCTACGAGGAGGTCGACAACGGCCACAAGCCGAAGGAGCACCTGCGGGTCATCGTCGTGGGCGGCGGGCCAACGGGCGTCGAGATCACCGGCGCCGTCGCCGAACTGCAGCGGACCATGAGGCGCGAGTTCCCGCATATCGCCGACTCTGCCGGAGTGACCCTGGTCGAGGCTGGTCCGCGGATCCTGCCGATGTTCACGGAGAAGTCCAGCGCGCACGCGAAGGAGGAACTCGAGGATCTGGGCGCAACGGTCAAGGTCAGCGCTGCGGTCGACCGCATGTACCCCACCGACGTCCACCTCAAGTCCGGCGAGGTTCTCACCGCTGGCACGATCGTGTGGGCCGCGGGAGTCGCGGCTCCGTCCGAGTGGACGAGTCTGGGCCTTGCCGACCGGGCAAACCGATTGCGTGTGAACGAGATGCTCGAGCTCGTCGATGGCGTGTGGGTAATCGGCGACACGGCGAGCTTCGAGGGCGCGGACGGACGGCCATTGCCGATGGTTG
This sequence comes from Actinomycetota bacterium, assembly GCA_009726075.1. Classification (GTDB taxonomy): domain Bacteria; phylum Actinomycetota; class Actinomycetes; order S36-B12; family S36-B12; genus WLND01. The sequence goes on along the minus strand of WLND01000256.1, from coordinate 250 downwards.
CGCCGGTGGCGATGCAGATGGGGCGCCATGTCGCGGCCCAGATCAAGGCCAAGGTCTCGGGTGGGTCGCTCACGCCCTTCGCCTACAAGGACAAGGGGCAGATGGCGACCATCGGACGCCGCCGCGCTGTGGTCGAGGCCCCGGGAGGTATTCGCCTGCACGGCACGCCTGCATGGCTGGCCTGGCTCGGCCTGCACGTGTTCTACCTCGCTGGCGGCCGCAACCGGGTGAGCGTTGTCGCGAACTGGAT
>WLND01000255.1 GCA_009726075.1 Actinomycetota bacterium | reverse complement strand
TTGGCGAAGCCCCTGGACCATGACGACTGGATGGGATCGGGCGCGTAATCCGCGACCGTCCCGGCGGGAATCAGCGTATTGATGACCGCGACCAGCCGCGGGTCACTGGCAATGGTCCGAAGTGCGGCGGGGGCGATGCGTTCCGGCATGTCGACGAGGGCTGCATCGAGCACGGTCTCGCGGGAGTACGGGGAGATCGGTGACGCCTTGCCCTTGAACACGCCGTCGAGCAGCGTGACGGGCCATTCTGCCCCGCCCTTGGTGATGCGCCACGAACCAAGGACTTCGGCAACCTGACCAGTCGTCAGCTTCGGGTGGACGAGGGCGAGCGCGTAGACATCGGCGTCGCCGCATGCCTCGGCCACGCGGCGCGCCTCGAAGCCGCTGGCGACCTGGGACGCAAGCCGCCCGATGGCGAGGAGGTTGGCCGCCTCAACGCGAAGGAGCGACAGGTCCAGGATGATCGAGATGACGACGTCCTTGCCCGACTTCGGTCCCGGATGATTCCGGGCATCCTCCTGGAGCCTGTTGGCAATGCGCGTGTAGTAGGTCCAGTAGGTATGGGCCTCGCACAGCGGCCACGGCAGTTCAAGGACGAGCGTGTACTTCCAGAGCAGCACGATGCCGGCGCCGCTATCGAAGTCGAGGTGCTCCTCATCGACCCAGGCCCAGTCTGAGAGGGCTTCGCAGTCGGCACGCGACCAGGCGGTGAGTGACCGCACGTAGGCCAGGCTCTCCATGATGGCCCGTTGTCCGAGCAGCGATCCACGGCCGAGCGGATCGCAGGCAAAAATCGAATCGAGGCGCGAGATGGCCTCGGCGGCATTGCCGCTGAGTGTTGACTCCGCTCGCTCGGCCGCCATGGCCGTCGAGAGCGCCAGGGCCTCCGCGTCGTAGTCGTACGCCTGGGGGCCACGCACATGCGACCGGGCGGCATCGCGCACGAGGGGGTGCTCGTCGGTGGTCAGCCGCGCGACCATGGCCGCCGTGGCACGGGCATTGAGCGAGACGTTCCTGCGCACGGGGAAGGTCTCGTCGCGCGACAGTGCCTCGAGGATCTTTTCCGGGCAGTCCTCCCTGGCGGCAACGGCCTGGCGAACGACACCTGACTCGTCCTGCGCGAGGATGAGGAGCAGGTACTCGGGGCATGCAGGGTTCAGGGCCACCGAACGCCTGATCAGTGCATCGGGGGTCGCTGCGAGGATCGAGAGATCGGTCGGGCTGGTCGCCGGCGAAAGCGCCATGTATCGGCGGTCCTCGCGGTCCTCGGGCAGGGCGTCGCCTTCGACGAAGGCCGTCACGACATCGCCGGCGGCGGGCACACGCGCGCCACACTCGGCGCAGAACTTCATTCGACCGGCCAGAACGTGACCGCATGGAATGCAGAACTCCGGCATGACCCGACCCCTCTCGAACGTTGTTATCGCCTGCACGTGACTGTCGACGGCACATTATTCTCGGCTGGATTTTATCGCTGCGAGGACGGGCTGCCCCGCTGCCCGTCCGCCATCGGAACATAGCCGAAGCAACGTCGGCGTCCAAGCACCGCAGCGTCGGCGCGCCTCGACGACCCGCCATGGTCGTGCGGGCCGGGTTACCCTGACATGGTCCTGTACATGCGTGCAGCCCCGGCAGCAGCCCCCACCGCATGTGGTCGATCGATGCCGAGGGGGTCAGCCCATGCCGTCCGAGCCCAGCGTGAATACGCCCGACTACGCCGTTGGCATCGGATCCTCCGCCGGCGGACTCGATGCTCTCGAGGGTCTTGTTGCCGCCGCCGGCAACGCCAAGGCGACCGCGTTCATCGTTGCCCAGCACCTGGCGCCACAGCATCCGAGCATGCTCGCCGAACTCCTCTCGCGCTCGACCACCCTGCGCGTGGTGACAGCCGCCGACGGCCAACCGCTGGAGTCCAACGTCATCTCAATCGCCCCGCCGGGGAGCGACATCGTCGTGAGCCGCGACCGCATCCACCTGGTGGCGCCCGAGGCAGCCACAGGCCCGAATCCAAACGTCGACCGCCTCCTGTCCTCGATCGCCGAGCACTGGGGCGACCACGGGGTCGGCGTGATCCTCTCCGGCACCGGGTCCGACGGCGCCTACGGCATGCGCGCGATCAAAGCAGCCGACGGCCTCACGATCGTCCAGCTGCCCGGCACGGCGAAATTCGAGTCGATGCCCAATGCGGCGCTGGCATTCGGCTCCGGCGATCTCGTGCTGGACCCTGCGCAGATCGGCGAACGGCTGAGTCACCTCGGCGATCCGGCCGCCGATTGGCTCGGCGACGAGGTCCCACTGCCGGGACCCGATGCCCTCTCGAGCGTTCTTCGCGAACTGCGGCGTTCGACCGGCATCGACTTCTCGCGCTACAAGGAATCGACGCTCCTCAGGCAGATCAAGCGCCGCATGGCGATCCTGCAGGTGGCCGACATCGACGACTATCTGCCGCTGCTCGTAGCCCAGCCCGCCGAGCCGATCGCCCTGATGAACGGCATGCTCGTCACCGTCACGTCCTTCTTCCGCGACGCCGAATCTTTCAAGGCGCTCCACGATCACCTGCGTGATTACCTGGCTTCGGCCGATGGCGCCGAGCAGGTCAGGATCTGGGTGCCAGGCTGCGCGACGGGAGAGGAGGTCTACTCGATCGCCATGATCATGGCCAGCCTGCTCACCGACACCGCAGACCTGTCGCACCGGCTGAAGATCTTCGGTACCGACCTCGACGAGTCAGCGCTCACGATCGCCCGCCGGGGTGCCTACCCGGCCGCATCCCTGGGCACGGTCCCACCTGACTTGAGTGCGCGGTACCTGTTCCCAAGCGGCCAGGGGGTCGAGGTCGCGCCCGAACTGCGCGACCTCGTGGTCTTCGCCCGGCATAACGTCGCGCAGGACCCGCCCTTCGCTCGGCTCGATCTCATCTCGTGCCGCAACACGCTCATCTACTTCACGGCGCCCCTCCAGCACCGGGTCCTGCAGATGTTCGCCTATGGGCTCAAGGCCGGAGGCCTGCTCTTCCTCGGCGCGTCCGAGGCCATGGCCGCCGATGCGGCCGGCTTCGCGAACCTCGATTCGGCGCACCGACTCTTCGTTCGGACAGACGAAGTCGTGTCTCCGCGCAGGGCCTACGTGCCGGGGCCGGTCTCGCGGCTCCGCGAGCCTGCTCCACGGCGCCCTGAAGTCACGCCGGATACGGGCGTTGTGTCCGACCTCCACCTCGATGTCCTCGAGGCCCTTGCGACAGCCCGCATCGGACCATGCCTTGTCCTGAACGAGCGCCATGAGGTCGTCGAGATCGTCGGCGACGTGCTGCCCTACTGCCGGATCGCTCCGGGGCGGCCCTCGGTGGCGATCGACGACTTCGTCCGCCGGGAACTTGCCGCCGAAGCGCGGGCGCTGCTTCTCGTCGTGCGGGCCAAGGGTCAGCAGGTTGCGAGCGGGGCGATCACGCTCGACGGCATCGTCGGCGAGGTCCGCCTCGTCGCCGCCCCCCTCGCCGTCGGGGCGCGAACATTCACGGTCGTCGAGTTCATGACCGAGGTGCCGGGGCTCTCTCCCCCGATGCAGATGGGCGACCGTGGACCGGAGTTCGATCAGGAACTCGATCGGCTGGAGGAAGAACTGCTGCGCAGCCAGGACACCCTTCAGGGGTCGCTGGCCGACCTCGAGACCGCGCATGAGGAGTTGCTCGCATCGAACGAGGAACTCCAGGCGTCATCCGAGGAACTGCAGTCCTCCTACGAGGAACTGGCGACGTCGAATGAGGAACTCCAGGCAAGCAACGAGGAGTTGTCGATCTCGAACCGAAACCTGCGTCATCAGACCGACGAGATCGATCGCATGCGTCGAAGCGCTGAGGAATCCCTCGCCGACTTCACCAGGGTCACCGATGCCCTGTCCGAGGTGGTCTGGCAGCGCGACATGACCTTGGGCACCCTCATCTATGCCAGCCAGGGCATCGAGCGACTGCTCGGGATCTCATTGTCGGAACTCGGCAGCGATGCCCGTGCGATCGATGCACTGATTGCTCCGGAGGACATCGACCGTGTGGAAGCAGCCCGTGATCCCCGTGGTCGGG
>WLND01000254.1 GCA_009726075.1 Actinomycetota bacterium | reverse complement strand
TTCATCGGATTGATCGCGTCGAAGGTGTCGACCAGCGGGGCGAGGGAGTAGAACAGGAAACTCGCCAGGCCAAGGGCGATCCCCGCCCCCGTCGCGATTCCTGGACGTCCGAGGAGAGCGCCGATCAGGAAGCCGATCGACGCATAGAGGATCGCGAGAAGGGTGCTCGAGACGGACGCGGCGAACAGGTTGGCCGCCGGCACGTCGAGGCCGACCAAGCCGGTGCCGACGATCAGGGTGGCGGTGAGTGCGATGCATAGGCCCACGAGCACGAGCACGGTCGCGGCCATCTTCGTGACGATGATCGAGATGCGCGAGACCGGCAGGGTGAGGAGCAGATCGGCGGTGCCCCGGTGCTCCTCCTCGGCCGTGGCCGTGGCTCCCCAGTTGACGCCCACGGCAATGAGTATCAGTGGCACGAGGAAGCTGAAGAGTTCGACGTTGAGGAACCCTGATCCGGACGTGTAGTCGCTCATCCGGAACATCTCCTTGAAGGCATCCGGGTAGTTCTCGACCATCTGGCTGATGCCCGCGGAAGAGTCGCGAATACTCGGGTAGACCCACAGCTCAATTGCGGCGATGGCAATCAGGCCGGCTGCCCATGAGCAGAGACCGCGCCACCTGTCACGCCACGATTTGGTCAGCAGGGCCATCAGCAGCACGGGATTCACCTCCCCGGACGAGGGAGAAGAAGATCTGCTCGAGGCTCGGCTCGTGGGTGCGGACGGTGACGACGCCCAGATCGGCCGCGAGGCGGAGCAGGCCTGCCTCGCTCCCCGACATCGTGCAGGTCACCAGGGTTCCGCGCGCCCGGACCTCGGTCACGTCCGGGAGTCGCTCGAACGACGAGGCATCGACAACGTGCTGAAAGTCGAGGTCGATCGTCCGCAGGGCGCGGGCCTTGAGCGCACCGATGTCCTCGACGACGAGTTGGTGCCCCTGATCGACGATTGCCACCCGATGGGCGAGGTGATCGACCTCGCTCAGCACGTGCGATGAGAGGAGCACGGCGGCTCCGCGCTGCTGCGCTTCGTCGATGAGGACCTCGAACTCCCGCTGGACGATCGGGTCGAGCCCGGAGGTCGGCTCGTCGAGGATGAGGACGGTGGGGGAGTGCATGAACGCCTGGACGACTCCGAGCTTTTGCTGGTTGCCGCGGGACAGGTCGTGGATATGCCGTTTCAGGTCGAGGTTAAGTCGCTCGCTCAGGCTGTGGATGGACGCGGTGAGGTCCTCGCCGCGCATGCGGGCGAGAAAGTGCAGGTACGCCGAGCCGGTGAGGTTTCCGTAGAGCGAGAGGGCGCCGGGGAGGTAGCCGACGTGCCTGCGCAGCTCGGGCGGGGCCCCCGCGACGTCCGTTCCGAGAATTGTCGCCGAGCCCCGCGAGATGCGAATCAAGCCGACGAGCATTCTCATCGCGGTTGTCTTTCCGGCTCCGTTCGGACCCAGGAAGCCGAAGACCTCACCGGGCTCCACCTCGAACGTGAGGTCCTCCACTCCGAGCTGCCGGCCGTAGAACTTGGTCAGGCCACGCAGCGAGATGGAGGCGGATGCGCTGCGGTTGCTCACATTGTCGACGCTAGGCGGTTTGCCGACCGGCCGTCGACGGGCGAACGTCCTGCGGCTGCAGGGCAAAGCGCCCCGGCGTTTCTCACGCGCAGCACCTCGTCGACGGCTCCGGCCCGCCGGAGGGGGTTCGGATGGGCGCTGGCCGTAGGGTCCTGCCATGGAACCACTGCGCATCGGCGTCCTCGGCGCTGCCCGAATCAGCGAGTACGCGATCACCGCTCCGGCAAGCCTGACCGGGGCCCGACTCGTGGCCGTGGCGGCCCGCGACACGGATCGAGCCCGGTCCTTCGCGCGACAGCACGGGGTCGAACGGGTTGTCGAGTCCTACCGAGATCTCGTCGAGGATCCCGAGGTCGAGGTCGTCTACAACCCGCTGGCAAATGGCCTGCACGGCCCCTGGAACCTGCGCGCAATCGCGGCCGGCAAGCACGTGCTCACCGAGAAGCCCTCCGCGAGCAACCTGCCGGAGGCGGTGGCCGTCGAAGGGGCTGCGCGCGAGGCCGGCGTGCACGTGATGGAGGCGTTCCACTACCGCTATCACCCGGTCATGCTCCGGATGATGGAACTCACCGCCTCAGGCGATCTCGGCGAGATCGTTCACATCGATGCCAGCATGGAGATTCCCGCGCCGCCCGATGAGGACCCACGGTGGTCGCTCGCCCTCGCCGGCGGCGCCATGATGGATCTCGGCTGCTACAGCCTGCACGTGAACCGCACCCTTGGGGCGTATCTCGGTGGTGACCCGCTGCTGCTCAGCGCGACGGCAGGCGAGCGAGCACAGGATCCGGGAGTCGATGCGTGGGTGAAGGCAGAACTGCTGTTCCCCTCCGGCGCAACAGGTTCAGCCAACTGCGACATGGATGCGAAAGCGGTCAGTTTCACGCTCACCGTGACCGGCACCCGGGGCGAGGCGCTCGCTCATAATCTGCTCGCGCCGGCCGCCGATGACCGGATCACGGTGACCCGAGGCACGCAGCGAACGGTGGAGGCGCTGGGCAAGCGAACCTCATACACGTATCAGCTGGAGGCGCTCGCGCGGTGGATCCGCGAGGGCATCGCCGTCCCAACCGACGCGGCAGACGCCGTCGTGAACATGCGGATGATCGATGCCGTGTACGAGGCGGCCGGCATGAAGCCGCGACCGGCCTTCGGCAGTGCCGGGCTGCCTACCGGCGAATGAAGCAGAGGTCGGTGATCGCTCGACCCTGAAGCAGCGCGGTGCGCTCGTATCGCGTGACCGGACGGTTTACCGGCCGATCGATGACGGTGCCGCTCCATCGTGGATGCGCACCGAGCACCTCCAGCATCTGCTCTGCGTAGGGTGCCCAGTCGGTGGCGAGATGCCATGTCGCCCCGGTGGCGGCCCGCGAGGCGATGAGGCTCGCATGCTCGGCTGTCACCAGGCGGCGCTTATGGTGCCGGGCCTTTGGCCAGGGGTCAGGAAAGTAGCTGCGAATGCCGGCGAGCGCCCCGACCGGGATCATGTCGCGGAGCACCTCAAGGGCATCGGCTTCCATGACCCGCACATTGGAGAGCCCGGCCCGTCGCACCCGGAACAGCAGGTCGCCGATGCCGGGGGTGTGCACGTCGACCGCCAGGAGGCCGGTCTCCGGCTCGGCCTCGGCCGTGTCGATGGTGGAAGCTCCGGTGCCGAAACCGATCTCGAGGACCAGGGGGCGTCCGCCCCAGATGTCGTTGACGTCGAGGAGGCTCGATGCCAACGGAAGCAGGAGCCCATCTTCGATGGCAAGGGCGGAGGCCTGCCTCGGGGTCACCCGGCCGCGCCGAGGCTTGTAGGTGCGGATTGTCACGGTCGCGACGGTAGCCCACCGGGAGCGAACCCCGTCACGCCGACGCCGGGCCTCGGCTCAGCAGTTGACCCGGAGGTCCATTGGCGAATTGACCCGGTAGCGGCGATCGGACTCCACTCGCCACACCGACTGGCGTCCCATTGCCCTGAAACTCCAGACCGGGGTGTCGAAGGGCTCTGCGACGAACGCGGTGTCCTCGTCGATGCCGATGATCTTCGCGTCGTCGGTCACGAGGGGGCGCATCGCGAAGTCGGGCATCCACTTGGTGTAGCGATCGAAGTGCGGAAGCACCCTGATGTCGGGAACGACCCCGAGGCCATCGACACCGCCGCTGCGCGGATGCCGAAAGTCGGGGACGTAGCCGCCGAGCGCCATGGCCCCTGCGCTGCACCCGGCCAGCGACGCGCCTGCTCGCCACTCGCGCTCGATCGCTGCCCACACCTTGGTACCGGCAAGCGTTCGGGCGAGGAAACTGGGATTGCCGCCGGAAAGGTAGATCAGCCCGGCACCCTTGACCGCATCGGCCAGGGCGGGATCGTCAGCGTCGGGCCGCTTGCGCACGTCGATGATGACCTGCTCGGCCCCGACCCGCAGTGCGGCCTGCGCGCCGAGATCGTGCCAGCGTTTCAGCGACGCCGGCCCCTCGGGTGCCGCTGCTGTCGCGAGCTGGACGTAGCGGGTCGGTCGGTCCTCGA
>WLND01000253.1 GCA_009726075.1 Actinomycetota bacterium | reverse complement strand
CGTCGTTTCAACCACTATCCGGCGCAAACGACCGGCCCTACCGGCCTCTGATCGCGCTCAGGCGGTCATTTGCCGGCAGACCGCGACCCAGACGTCGAGTACCCGCTCGGCGGCGCCGTCCGCAATGAGCGCCCGTGTCCGAACAAGGTGCGCGCCAACGCGTTCGGTCACCGACCCTTGAGAATCACGTCCCATCGCGGCGTCGTACGCGACGAGGGCCGCCGCAGAGTTCAGTGCTACGACATCGCGAATCGCCGCCACTCGGTCTGCGTCAGCCGCCGCGCCTGCGGGCACCGGCTTGCCCGACAGCACGAGGCGAAGGAGTTCCGCATTGCGGACGCGGTCTCCACCCACGAGCAGAGCAGGGTCAACGAGTTCGATATCAAGATCCCTCGGGTCAAGGACGCTCACCTCGATCGTGGGCCCGGTGGCATCCCAGACTGTCGTCGTGGTGACCGTGGAGATCTCGTCGAGGCCATCATCGCCCCGCACGACCAACGCCTTGACCCCTCTGCGGTGCAGCACATCGGCCATGACCATGGCCCGCGCTGCGTCGGCGCATCCGACGAGGGCGGCCTCCGCGAGGCCCGGGTTGGCAAGTGGCCCAAGAATGTTGAACAGGGTCGGCACGCCGAGGTCGCGTCGCGCCTGCGCCGCAAACTTCATCGCCGGATGATGCAACGGGGCAAAGCAGAATCCGATGCCGGCCTCGCGAGCACATGCGGCCACCTGCGACGGCTCGAGACCGATCGCGACCCCGAGCTCCTCGAGAACGTCGGCCGTGCCCGTGGAGGACGAGGCCGCACGGTTGCCGTGCTTGATGATCGGGGCCCCCGCTGCGGCCGCCACGAGTGCCGACATCGTGCTGATGTTCACCGAATGGGACGAATCACCCCCGGTGCCGACGACGTCGAGCGCGACGAAATCATGCTCCACACGGCGGGCATGCTCAAGCATCACCCGCACGAATCCCTCGACTTCGGTCGGAGTCTCGCCCTTTGCCCGAAGGGCCATCGCGAAGCCGCCGATCTGCGCCTCGGTGGCTGACCCCTCGAGGATCGCATTCATGGCCCAGGCCGCCTCGTCAGCGGTGAGGTCCCCCCCGGCTGTCAGCGTTCGCAGGATCTGCGGCCAGGTGCTCACGCGAAACCCGGAATCAGGCGGTGATGGACGCGCGCAGACGGAGCAACGTCGCCGCCGTCTGAGCCAGGGACATGGGATTAACGGGGCGCGACGCCACAGCATCGGCCCGTGACCAGGTCGCCAGCCAGGCATCCTGCGGCCGGGCGATGAGCACGAGGACCGGCGGGCAGCGGAAGATCTCGTCCTTCACCTGACGGGCGATTCCCATGCCCCCAGCAGGCGCGGCTTCGCCGTCGAGGATCAGCAGGTCGAGCCCTCCCCGGTCAACGGCAGCGATCACCGCGGGCTCAGTTGCGCACTCGACGTACTCAATCTCGGCTAGATCGCTCGCCGGACGCTTCCCGAGCGCAAGGAGAACAGCTTGCCTCACCGTGCGGTCATCGCTGTACACGAGCACTCGTTGGGGACGTTCCGGGGCGCCATGGGCATCGTGTGCATCGGTCACGGACAGAACTCTAGCCAGCACCGAATACCCGAGGCGCGAGCCGTCGGCAATCACTCGCTCGCAACGGGGGGTCAAGGCGCGTCGAGCCGTCCGATCTGCCAGACTCGCCCCGTGGCAACAGTGACGACAGCACCCGCGGCATACATTCACGCTCCAGCAAATCGCCCGAACATGGTGGCGGTGGGCACCATCGTGTGGCTGTCCAGCGAACTCATGTTCTTCGCCGGGCTCTTCGCGATGTACTTCACCCTTCGGGCGGTGAACCCCGGCATGTGGGCCGAAGAGACCTCGTTGCTCAACATCCCGTTCTCAAGCGCGAACACCACGATCCTCGTCCTGTCGTCCGTCACCTGCCAGCTCGGTGTCTTCGCGGCCGAGCGCGGCGATGTCAAGGGCCTTCGTCGTTGGTTCGTCATCACCTTCCTCATGGGTTCGTTCTTCATCGGTGGCCAGGTTTACGAATACACGAACCTCGTTCGCGACGGCCTCACGTTGTCGTCTAATGCGTACGGCTCCGCGTTCTACCTGACCACCGGCTTCCACGGCATGCACGTCACCGGCGGGCTCATCGCATTCCTGTTCGTCCTCGCGACCACGTTCGTCGCCAAGCGCTTTACCCATGATCAGGCAACACGCGCCATCGTCGTCTCGTACTACTGGCACTTCGTCGACGTCGTCTGGATCGCCCTGTTCTTCATGATCTACATCCTCAAGTAGCGACTCCACGAGCAAGATCCGACGAAACCCCCGTTAGGAAGGTTCGAACGAAGGTGAAGTTCCTCGCCGCACGCAGACGAAACCCGATCGTCGCAACAGCGCTCCTCATGCTCGCCCTCGTCGCCGTTGGGGGTGGTTACTTCGCTGTCTCGAGCGTGCAGTCTGTTCAGGCCTCCGAGGCTAATCAGACTCAGATCGAGGACGGAAACAAGCTCTATCTCGTCGGATGCTCCTCATGCCACGGCATGGAGGCACAGGGCACGACGAACGGCCCGACGCTCCTCGGCGTCGGAGCCGCATCGGTCCACTTCCAGGTCTCGTCCGGTCGGATGCCCCTGGCCGCACCGGGCGCGCAGGCGGTCTCCAAGGCCCCGCAATACAACGCCACCGAGGTCGCCTCGCTGGCCGCCTACATCGCGTCACTCGCCCCAGGCCCGGCCATTCCGACCGCAGAGCAGCTCAACTACGAGAACGCTGACATTGCCCAGGGCGGGGTTCTCTTTCGAGTGAACTGCGCGCAGTGCCACCAGGCGGCGGGACAGGGCGGCGCCCTGACCTACGGAAAGTACGCGCCGAGCCTGATGCAGGCCACGCCGCAGGAGATGTACGAGGCCATGATCACCGGGCCGCAGAGCATGCCGGTGTTCTCCAACGGCACCCTCCCCCTCGAGAACAAGCAGGCCATCATCGCCTACGTCGAGGAACTTCAGCAGTCACCGAACCCCGGTGGCCTCTCCCTTGGACGCCTCGGCCCTGTCACTGAGGGCCTGTTCCTCTGGACCGCCGTCTTCGCCGCTCTCATCGGAGCGGCCATCTGGATCGGAATCAAGGCACGATGACCGAGATCACCTCGCACGACCCGCACGGCCAGCAGCCGGAGCGACTGGGCTACTCACCGGTTGCAGATGTGCCGCACGCCCTGCGGATGACCGACACTGATCCGAAGGCCGCACGCCGCGCCGAACGCCAGGTCGCCTCGATGTTCCTCCTGTCGATGCTGCTCACGGTCGCGTTCGTCGTGGCGTACTTCGCCATCGACAAGACCGCGACCATCTACATCCCCGTGTTCGGGGACGTCGGTGCCAGCACCATCACCCTGGGCTTCACTCTGGGCGCTGCGATCTTCCTCATCGGTGCCGGCGCCATCCAGTGGGCCAAGAAGCTCATGCCCGACGTCGAGGTGGTGGCCAACCGTCACGAAATGGCCTCCCCCGCCGAAGGGACAAACGAGGCCGTCGCCAACTACCAGCGCGGCAAGGCCGAGTCAGGATTCGCTCAGTACAAGATCATCAGGCGGACGTTGATCGGCGCGATGGCGCTGTTCCCGATCCCCTTGATCATCATGCTGCGCGATCTGTGGACCGCCCCCAAGGGTGCCCCGAGCCCGGCCGACCAACTCTCGGTCACGTTGTGGCACGAGGGCCTGCGAATCGTCACCGACCCATCCGGTTTGCCGATCAAGCCGGAAGACCTCCCCGTCGGCGGGCTCGTGTCGGCGGTGCCAGCCGATCTCGAAGAGGTGCAACTCCTCGAGGGCAACCAGAATGCACGGACAAAGGCCGCGATCATCCTCGTGCGCATCGATCCCAGTGAGATCCGCGCCCAGCAGGGCGATGGCTGGGACTACCAGGGCATCGTCGCCTACTCCAAGATCTGCACCCACGTCGGTTGCCCCGTGGGCCTGTACGAGCAGCAGACCCACCACCTGCTCTGCCCCTGCCACCAGTCGACGTTCGACGTGACGCAGGACTGCAAGGTCATCTTCGGCCCGG
>WLND01000252.1 GCA_009726075.1 Actinomycetota bacterium | reverse complement strand
TGCTCGAGATGATGCAGCGCAACTCACCCGACCTCGACGACACCCGTCAGCGCACGGTGCTCGGCTCATTCCTGTTCAGCGGTGACGATGTCAGCAAGCCCACCGCAGTGCTCTCTGGCGGGGAGAAGACCCGGCTCGCGCTGGCCTGCCTGGTGGTGTCCGGCGCGAACGTCCTCCTCCTTGACGAACCGACCAACAACCTTGACCCAGCGAGCCGTGCCGAGGTCCTCGAGGCGCTCCGCTCCTACGAAGGCGCCGTCGTGCTCGTGAGCCATGATCCCGGGGCCGTGCACGCCCTGGGTCCTGAGCGGGTACTGATCCTGCCCGACGGCGACGAAGACCTCTGGAATGACGACTACGCCGATCTGGTTGAACTCGCGTGACGGGACTTGACCAAAGAGGGGCGATCGTCCGATGAGCATGGATGTCTGGATGGCCTATCGGTCAATGACCCGGGATCGGTCGATCAAGGGCTCGAAGGTCGGCTGGGAGCTCGTGCGGCGCATCATCGGCTACGCGCGGCCGTACCGTGCGCTCGTCATCGTCTTCCTCGTGACACTTGTGATCGAGTCGCTCCTCAGCGTCGCCCAGCCGCTCCTGTTCAGGCGGATCATCGATGCCGGTATTTCCGTCAACGACGCGCGGGTCGTGACGATGACCGCGATCATCATCGGTCTCGTCGCCGTGGCCGATGCCGCGGTCGGACTTGTGGGTCGTTACTTCTCCTCCCGCATCGGCGAGGGCCTGATCTACGACCTGCGCACGCAGGTGTACACCCACGTGCAGGAGCAGTCGATCGCCTTCTTCACGCGGGCGCAGACGGGTGCCCTCATCTCCAGGCTCAACTCCGACGTCATGGGTGCCCAGCAGGCCTTCACCTCGACCCTGGGCGGAGTGATCGGCAATCTGATCTCGCTCAGCATTGTCCTGACGACGATGTTCATCCTCTCGTGGCAGGTCACGCTCGTCTCCCTCGTCCTTGTGCCCCTCTTCCTGCTCCCCGCGCGGTGGATGGGACGGCGACTGCAGGGGCTGACCCGACAGCAGATGTCGCTGAACTCCGACATGAGCGCTCAGATGAGCGAGCGCTTCAACGTCTCCGGGGCGCTCCTGGTGAAGCTGTTCGGACGGCCGAGTGACGAGGCCGCGTCCTTCTCGGGCAGAGCCGCGCAGGTTCGCGATATCGGCGTACGCATGGCCATGGCGAACCGCTGGTTCTTCACCGCGCTCACCCTCGTCGCCTCGCTCGCCACCGCGATCACCTACGGACTCGGTGGCAATCTGGTCATCAGCGGGGTGCTCACCCTGGGCACGCTCCTCGCCCTCGTGGGCCTGCTGGCCCAGCTGTACGGGCCCCTCACGGCACTGTCGAACGTCCGCGTCGATGTCATGACCGCCCTTGTCTCGTTCGAGCGGGTGTTCGAGGTCCTCGACCTTCCGCCTATGGTGCGTGATGCGCCGGATGCGCGGCCCGTGGTCGACGGCCCGCTCGGAGTCCGTTTCGAGGGCGTGGGATTTCGCTACCCGACGGCCGACCAGGTATCGCTCGCGTCCCTTGAATCGATCGCGCGGGAGGAGTCGACCCAGGCCGGTGCCGATGTCCTCGACGGGGTCGACTTCGACGTGCCGGCCGGCACGATGACGGCGATCGTCGGGCCCTCAGGGGCAGGCAAGACCACGATCAGCGCCCTCGTCACGCGGCTCTATGACGTCACCGCCGGCGTGGTTCGCATCGGCGGCGACGATGTCCGCGACCTGACCCTCGAATCAGTCCGCGGCGCAGTAGGGGTCGTGACGCAGGACGCTCACCTCTTCCACGACACTATTCGGGCCAACCTTGCCTATGCCAGTCCCGGGGCAACGGACGAGCAGTTGCTCGCCGCCTGCGATGCTGCCCAGATCGGCGACCTCATGGCCGCGCTGCCCGATGGGCTGGGTACCGTGGTGGGCGACCGCGGATATCGGCTCTCCGGGGGCGAGAAGCAGCGCATCGCGCTCGCCCGGCTCTTGCTCAAGGCCCCTCGCGTCCTCATCCTGGACGAGGCGACCGCGCACCTCGACAGCGAGAGCGAGGCCGCCGTGCAGCGTGCCCTCGACGAGGCGCTTCAGGGCCGCACCGCCATCGTCATCGCCCACCGACTATCGACGGTGAGGAGGGCCCAGCAGATCATCGTGCTCTCGGACGGACACATCGTCGAGCGCGGCACTCACGACGATCTGCTCGCGAAGGGCGGGGCCTACGCCGATCTCTACCGGACCCAGTTCGCAACCGAGGAGTCCTTCTGACGCATTTCCCCGCCTGCACCCGAATGGTCCCTTCGGCCTCGGCATGGCAGGCTAGACCTTCTGGCCGCCGGTGCGGGCGGACAATTGTTCCTGGAAAGGGCACGACATGAGCGGCAACGCCACCTACCGCTACTCGGATACGGCGGTGCTCTCCGTATCAGTGGCCGACGCACCCATCGTCGTCACATCGGACGAATTCGATGCGCAACTAGCAGAAACCTATGAGCGCGTGGGCCTCCTGCCGGGCATGCTCGAGGGCCTCGCGGGTATCAGCGAGCGCCGTTGGTGGGGGCCGGATGTGTCGTTTGCTGATGCCGCATCCATGGCCGGCGCGAAGGCACTCGCCGACGCGGGCATCGACCCGGCCGCCATCGGGCTCCTCATCGACACATCGGTGTGCCGCGACCACCTTGAGCCCTCGGCTGCGGTCGACGTGCATCAGCAGCTTGGCCTGGGCACGGCCTGCCTGAACTTCGATCTCGGAAATGCGTGCCTTGGCTTCGTCAACGGGATGCAGCTCGCAGCAACCCTCATTGACGCGGGGCAGATCGAGTACGCGCTCGTCGTCGACGGAGAAGGCAGTCGCCGACCGCAAGAGAGCACGATTGCGCGCCTGCAGAGGGCCGATTCGACGAAGGCCGACGTCCTGTCGAGTTTTGCCACGATGACCCTCGGCTCGGGTGGGGCGGCGATGGTCCTCGGACGAGCCTCCAACCATCCCGAGGGACATCGATTCATCGGGGGAGTCGCGCGAGCGGCTACGCAGCACAACAAGCTGTGCATCGGCGACCTCGACAGCATGGTGACCGACTCGCGGGGCCTGCTGGAAGCCGGGGTCGAACTGTCGCGCGACACGTGGGCTGATGCCCAGGGCGACTTCGACTGGACCGATCTCGACTGCTACGTCATCCATCAGGTCTCCAAGGTCCACACGGCTGCGATCGTCGAGGTACTGGGCATCGACATGGCGCGTGTTCCGGTGACCTTCCCGACCCGCGGCAACGTGGGCCCGGCGTCGGTGCCATTCACCCTGGCCCACGCGGCTCAGGAATTGGTGGCGGGCCAGCGCGTCGCGTGCATGGGCATCGGCTCCGGACTGAACGCGGCGGTCATCGAGATCGCCTGGTGACCGACCCGGCCCGGCTTCCACCGGCAGGCCTCCCGGGGCTCGATCCCCGATGGTCAAGACTCGTGACCGCACCGGACTTCACTGGCACTGACCGCACCTGGCATGTGCTCGACTCGCATGAAGGGTTACCTCAGCCCGAGGCTGAGCTCACCGTGCTCTGCGTTCACGGGAATCCGACCTGGTCGTACCTGTGGCGACACCTGATCGCGAAGGCGCCGTCGCGCATCCGGGTGATTGCCGTCGACCAACTCGACATGGGGTTCTCCGAGCGCACGGGCGTCCGGCGTCGGCTGGCCGATCGGGTCGCTGATCTCGACTCTCTCACGGGGGTCCTGGGGCTCACCGGTCCGGTCGTCACGGTCGCCCACGACTGGGGCGGCCCGATCTCCCTCGGTTGGGCGCAGCGACACGTCGACACCCTGCGGGGCGTCGTACTGCTGAATACGGCGGTCCACCAGCCCGTCGGCTCGCCGGCGCCCTCGATCATTCGCCTGGCCCGCAGCGCGCCCCTCCTGCGGCTGAACACTGTGTGGACGCAGGCCTTCGTCCGCGGGACAACCTTGCTGAGCCGACCTCCTCTGACTGCAACCGCGATACCCGCAGCGACAGCGGGGGCCTTCGCGGCGCCGTATCGACAGGCATCGCGCCGGCAGGCGGTCGGGGATTTCGTC
>WLND01000251.1 GCA_009726075.1 Actinomycetota bacterium | reverse complement strand
CGGGGGGACCGCGGGTCGAGTTCGGTATCGGTGGGGGCAACTGCGGTCATGTCAGACACTCCGGAAGATGAGGGCGACGTCGTGGCCGCCGAAACCGAATGAGTTGTTCAGGGCGGCGAGATCGCCGGACGGGAGGGCACGAGGCTCGCCGACCGCGACGTCGAGCTCGACCTGGGGGTCGAGATCATGGAGGTTGATCGTCGGTGGCACCAGCCTGTCGCGCAGGGCCAGGATGACGAAGATCGATTCGATCGCGCCGGCGCCGCCGAGAAGGTGGCCGGTCATCGACTTGGTGCCGGTGACGACCGCTCGGTCGGTGTCGGATCCCAGGGCCCTGCGAATGGCAACCGCCTCGGCGATGTCCCCCTGCGGGGTGGACGTCGCGTGCGCGTTGACGTGAACAATGTCGGCGGTCGTGAGGCCGGCATCCTCGAGGGCCAGGGTGATAGCCCTCGCGGCTCCCTTGCCCTCCGGGTCGGGCTGCGCGATGTGGTGGCCATCTGAGGTCAGGCCTGCGCCGCCGTAGACCCCGTAGATGTGTGCGCCGCGGGCAGCGGCGAACTCGGCAGACTCGAGAACGACGAGACCAGCGCCCTCGCCCATGACAAATCCGTCTCGACCCAGGTCGTAGGGCCGGGAGGAGGCACTGGGATCGTCATTGCGCGTCGAAAGCGCGCGCATTGCCGCGAAACCCGCCATGGTGATCGGATGGATGCAGGCTTCAGTGCCGCCGGCGATGACCACGTCGGCACGGCCAGTCTGAATCATCCGGGCGCCATACGAAATGGCCTCTGCGCCTGAGGCGCACGCGCTCACCGGAGTATGGACGCCTGCGCGGGCCCCGACCTCGAGGCCGACGATGGCGGCAGGGCCGTTCGGCATGATCATCGTGACCATGTGGGGCGAGATGCGCGACGGGCCGCGTTCGAGCAGCGTGTCATAGGAGTTCATGAGCGACGTGATGCCGCCGATGCCCGAGGCGACCACCGCGCCGAGTCGCTCCGGATCCATGTCGGTGATGCCTGCATCTGCCCAGGCCTCACGCGCGGCGATGAGGGCGGCCTGCTGCGAGCGGTCCATCTTGCGCACATCGACGCGATCGAGCACCTCGGAGGGGTCGACCGCCATGATGCCGGCGATCTTCGACGGCTGATCCTCGGTCCAGGGCTCGCCTATCAAGCGGATGCCGGGCTTGCCGGCCAGCACGTTCTGCCACGTGGTGGCGACATCGCCGCCGACGGGCGTGGTCATGCCGAGGCCGGTGACGACTACCTCACGGGTCATTGGTTCTCCTGCAGTCAAGGCTGTGCCGTTGGTGGGGGACGTGAGTCCGGGGGACGTCAATCGGTGGGGCGTCGGGCCAGCCGAGCCCCACCGACTGAGGCTAGGAGTTTGCTGAGATGAAGTTGACTGCGTCGCCGACCGTCTTGAGGTTCTTGACCTCGCTGTCGGGGATCTTCACGCCCCACTTGTCCTCGGCGGCCATGACAACCTCGACCATGGACAGCGAGTCGATGTCGAGATCGTCGACGAACGACTTGTCCGCCTGGACGTCCTCGACCGGGACGCCGGCAACCTCATTGACGATGACGGCGAGGCCGTCCAGAATTTCCTGGCTCATGATTCCCTTTCATATGTGTTCAGTTCACTAGGGCGGGTATACGTCGTGCAGCGTGCGGACTTCGTGGTGCGGACTTCGTCGTGCGAACTACGTGGTGCGGATTTCGTCGTGCGACGTGATGCTAGGGGAGAGTGACAACCTGTGAGGCGAACACGAGCCCGGCACCGAACCCAATGAGCAGTGCCGTGCCGCCGCTCTTGACCTCGCCATTCTCGAGCATGCGCGCCATAGCGAGGGGGACGGATGCGGCAGACGTGTTGCCCGACATGATGACATCGCGGGCAACGGGCACGTGTGCTGGCAGCTTGAGCGCCTTGACCATGGCATCGGTGATGCGGTTGTTGGCCTGATGGGGGATGAATGCGTCGAGATCGCCAGCAGCAACGCCAGCGGCGTCGAGGGCACGCTGGGCCGCCTTGGCCATCTCGCCGACCGCCCACCGGAAGACCTGCTGCCCCTGCATGGTGATGACGGGAAAGATCGGGCCGCCATGGTCGCGGTAGTCGATGAGCGACTGGCTCATGTTGATGGCGTCCTTCTGGTCGCCATCGGCACCCCAGACGGTCGGGCCGATTGCTGGCACGTCGGACGGGCCGATCACGACAGCACCGGCGCCGTCGGCGAAGAGGAACGCGGTGCTGCGGTCTGCGGGGTCGATCCAGTCGGTGAGCTTCTCGACGCCGATGACGATGACGTACTTGGCACTGCCCGCGCGAACCATGTCGCTGGCGAGCGATACGCCGAAGCAGAACCCTGCGCAGGCCGCCGAGATATCGACGGCGGCCGAGGCCGACGCTCCGATTCGAGCCGCGACCTCAGCGGCCGCCGACGGGGTCGGGTACGGGTGGGTGACCGTGGCCACGAGCACCATGCCGATGTCGGTTGCGGGCACTCCTGCTGCCTCGAGGGCCTTGGCTGCCGCGGCGGTCGCCATGTCGACGACCGACTCGTCCTTCGCCGCGAATCGCCGCTCGATGATGCCCGAGCGCTCACGGATCCACTCGTCCGATGAGTCGATCTGCAGGCAGATCTCGGCATTGGTCACGACCCGCTCGGGACGGTACGCGCCGACCGACATGATCCGGGCAAACTCGGCACCGGTGCGGGTGCTGATCGGGGCTGTCATCCGGTCGACTCCTGGGACACCGGATGAAGGCGGACGATCGGCTGCCCGGGCGAGACGGGGTCGCCGTCGTGCACGAGCCACTCGACGACGACGCCTCCGTGCGGGGCCACGATCGGAGTGCTGTCGCGCAGGGTGTCGATCGTGCCCACCGTTGCCCCGACGGGCAGTGATTCGCCAGGCAGGGTCGACATGAGCTGCTTGAAGGCGCCCTTGACCGGGGCGATGAGCAGACGCCAGGTCGGCTCGGTGCCGATCGGGGAATGGGTGACGTGCTGCGCGATCATCGTTCGGGCAGCGTCGAGGTCATCGGGCGTCTTGAGGGCGAGGGTCTCAACCCCGGGCAGGGCCCGCTTGATCAGGCCGGTGAGGGTGCCGGCGGGTGGGATCTCGATGACCGCCGTGACGCCGAGCTCGCCCATGGTCTGCATGCAGAGGTCCCAGCGCACGGGGTTGCTCACCTGGGTGACGAGGCGCTTGAGCACCTGACGTCCGTCCTGAATAACCTGGCCGTCGGCGTTCGAGATCAGGCGAAGCCTCGGGTCGTGCGTCGAGATCGACTTGGCGTATCCGCCAAGGACGCCGACGGCGGGGGCCATATGCGAGGTGTGAAACGCCCCGGCAACCTCGAGTGCGCGCACGCGAGCACCCTCCGGCGGGTCGGCCGCGAACGCGGCGAGCTGCTCAAGGGTGCCAGCGACGACGATCTGCCCCGCACCATTCATGTTGGCGGCGGTGAGCCCATGCTCAGCTGCCTTTGCCACGACAACGTCAGCGTCGCCGCCGAGCACAGCGCTCATGCCGGTGGCCGTCACCGCGGAAGCCTGAGCCATGGCCCGACCGCGTTCACGCACGAAGACCATGGCCTGTTCGGCGGTGAGTACGCCAGCGCCGACGGCAGCGGTGATCTCGCCGACGGAGTGGCCAGCGCCAGCACCGACCTGGCTGAATGCCGAGCCCGGATGCGGGAAGAGCGACAGCAGCGATACCAGGCCCGCGCCGACGATGAGCGGCTGCGCGATGGCGGTGTCGCGAATCGTGTCTGCGTCGGAGGTGGTGCCGTGGGCGATGAGGTCGAGGCCAGCCACCGCCGACAGCCACTCGAGGCGTTCGCGAACTCCGGGGAGTTCGAGCCATGGATTGAGGAAACCGGGGGACTGGGCACCTTGGCCCGGAGCGACGACAACTAGCACGATGCATAGCCTTCCGTGGATCGGGGCCGGCAGCGCTACCGTGACCGCCAATGTCGGGGGGGAACTTCTTGTAGGAACCCTACAAGTTGCTCCCTGGGCGACATGAACGAATCCCCGACCATCCCCCTCACTTCCCGGTCGTTTGAGCCACTATGTG
>WLND01000250.1 GCA_009726075.1 Actinomycetota bacterium | reverse complement strand
TCAGCCACTATCCGGCGCAAACGACCAGCGCAACCAACCGGTCATTTCAGCCACTATCCGGCGCAAACGACCAGCGCAAACGACCGGGGGGAGGGGCGCGATTGTCGCCGCGTCGCCCTATCGGGGCCGATGGTCGCCATCGAGTGCGCGCGCGGTTTGGATCAGCAGGCAGCCGAGTACCGCACTCCACTGCTCGTGCAAGGCGCCGAGCCAGGCCATGGCTCGGTGGGCCCGTGCGGATTCAGAGTCAGGCATCGCCGCACCCCATGCGCTGCCCCAGAGCGCCGCGTCGACGCCGGATCCCGCTTCGACGAGCGATGAACCGTACGTGCCGACCACCCTCGACCCACTCGCCACGGCCGCCCGCACTGCCTCGTCATCGCGCACCTCTCCATCCCACTCGATGCCGGGCGGTGGCAGGCCCAGCGACTGGCGGCTGACGAGATCCTCGCTGGCAAGGAAGTACGCCACCGAGTACGCGAGCTGCTCAATCTCGTCGGAGAGGCCCGACACGGCGGGCGGGGCTGCGTGGGCCAGCTCCTGCAGGACAGCTGCTGCCTGGGCAGCGTTGCCTGGTTGGCTGAACGGACGAGTTCCGGATACCGAACCCAGGTACGCCAGGGTCGCATCGCCTCCCCGGACCAGGAAATCCGTATAGCCGGACAAGAACCCCGGTGCCTCAGAGAGCGAGGCCGGACGAGCCGACGACGCACGTGCTACCCGGAGCCCGTCGGGCCCGACGACGTCGAGGACGAAACGCTGGTCTCCGAGTTCTGCTGCAGCCGCAACGATCGACGCGTCATCACCGGACTCCGCGAGGCCGGTCGGAATGGCCATGAGGGCGGCCCGAGCATAGGCGATTGGCGCAAGGGCAAAGGGCAGCGAGGCCACCTGTTCGACGCCGAGCCCGGCCACGTTGGCACCCTC
The DNA here is from genome assembly GCA_009726075.1 of Actinomycetota bacterium. Lineage (GTDB taxonomy): Bacteria > Actinomycetota > Actinomycetes > S36-B12 > S36-B12 > WLND01. The sequence continues at coordinate 3,212 of WLND01000250.1, read as the reverse complement.
GACAAGCAGCGCTCGCGCTCGGGCTGCGTCCTTCTGGGCGGCATCTGCGATCGAGGCCCGTGCCTGTGCAGACCCCGCACGCGCGATCTGCCGTCGCGCCTGCGCGCTTGACGAAATTCGTTCGAGTACGCGCGATGCAAGCACCGCCGTCCCGTAGGCCCCAGGGGTGTCGCCGACGTTCAGCGCGACGAGTGCTGCCGCCGCATCGGATTCAAGGCGTTTGCGCTCCGGCAATGGCAGGTCGCTGCCCGCTTCGACCAGCCGATCGCGCAGCCGCTCAATGAGGGTTCGAGTCCCCTGGCTGGTGGCCCTCTGCACGGAAGGCGCGAGTTCGGTGGACGCCCCGGGTGCGGGCGCGAGGGGCATGCCCGCAAAGAGTTCGTAGGCCTCCGTGACGTCGGCTACCGGACGGACGACCAATCCCAGGCCCCGACCAAGATCGATGACGTCGGTGATGGAGCCGTCCGGCCCCGTCTCCTTCTCGCTGGCGAGCGGGATCAGCATGGTCGTGAAACCCGCTTGGGCGGCGGCCCTGACCTTGGCAGCCAGTCCGCCAACACGGCCGATCGTGCCATCGGGCGCGACAGTGCCGGTCATCGTGACGCGGGGGTCGAGGGATTCACCCCGCACGGCTGCCAGGCTGCCGACCGTGAGGATGGCCCCCGCCGAAGGACCATCGATCGGGCCCGTCACGGAGTACTGCAGATCGATCGATCGTGGGTCCCGACCGCTGAACAGGGCCGCAACCGTGGCGGCGACCGCCGTGGCCGCCTGCCACTGGGGTCCGGCTCCCTGCGCCTGAACCGTCTCGAGATCAACGGTGAATCCAGGAGGCCCCACGGTGCTCGCTCGAATCGCTGCGGGTTCGATGCCGGCCGCCTCGACACCGGTTGAGTCCGCCCCGACCCAGAGGGCTGGAACCGTGATGACTCCCTGCACCGGGGTCGAACCTGTTGCGCTGCAGCCAGTGAGCAGGGCCATGAGCGTTGCCATCAGCACCGCTGACCTCAGTGGCATGGCCTCACCATAGTCGGAGGCGAACGGGGCATCCGACTCACTCGGGCCGAAGCGACGGTACGCGATCGCATCCCCAATCCAGTGGACGCCCCGGAATCGCCCTTGCTAGGCTTCGAACACGTGTTCGACATCTCAGATTCGCGTGGCGAGAGGATCCCGGGACGATGTCCAAGACCGATCAGATGCGGGCGGTCCGAGAGGCTCGCTTCGCAGACTCAAACGTTGCCAGCCCCAAGCGCCCATCAATAGAGCGCTTGCCCTTCCCCGGAGCGGCCGCGCGCATGAATCAACGGGCTCACTCCCCTGACGTTGAACCGATCCCTGCGCCCTTGCCATCGTGGCCCGTCGCTCACGCGCAGTCGTTCGAAATGCCGACCCTCGACATCCCTCTGCCAGAGCCGGTGCCGAGGGTGCGCGGCACATCTGCCACACCATCCCGATCCAGGGCCAGCGAACGGGCCAGGGCGGCTGCGCTGCAGGTTCCCCTTCCATCGCTCGGCTTTCCGGAGCCCACGGAATCCACGGAATTCACCACTGCGGTGGGTTCACCCGGTCCGGTCGACGACTCTCGGGACGTTCATGACGGCAGCCTGGCGCTCGCAACCCAGACTTCGGGCTCGACGGTGGCTTCGCACCCACCGTTTCATGGTGTCGCCAAGGGAAGACCGATCAGCGGGTACGGGCCCGACGAGCTCGAGCGCGTCATTCTCTGGGTGACCAGGTGCACGCCGGAAGGCGGCATCGATGACATCGTCCGTGACGTAATGAGCGAACTTGGCATGTCGCGACGAGGCAAGCGAGTCGTTGACATGATTGAGCGTTCGGCGATCTCCCTTGGCGTTGTCCCGGCACCAACGCCGGCCGGTCCCGGACAGGAGCCGGATCCTGACGGCGGTGACGTCCACTAAACCACCGCGACTTGCTCGAGGCGCACGATGGCATGCGGGCCCTCGCCGAGTCGGCGCTCCGCCCACTCGGCGACGACCTGATCTTGGGCGAACAGCACGATCTGGCGATCCTCGGCCACGATGAGCAGTAGCTCAAGGATCTGGACGCTGCGTGACGGATCAGCCTGCACGGTCACATCATCGAGCAGCAGCGGGCAGGTCTCCCCTGTCGTCGCGAGGTGCTGTGCCAGGGCCATGCGCAGCAGCAGATAGATCTGCTCGGCCGTGCCTACCGACAGGCGGCTCGCGTGCCTCCACGGCCGGCCGGTTGCCCGCACGCTCACCGCGAGCGACTGGGCGTCGACCATCGATTCTGCATACCGACCATCGGTGATGAGCGGGAGCCACGCGTCGAGGGCCGCGACGAGCACCGGCGCGATACTGCGGAAGACCCGCTCCTGTGCCGTGCGCATGAAGACACTTGTCAGCTCAATGGTGTTGGCAAGCGTCGTGACGCGGTCGAGTTCGCGTTGAGCGGCGGCAACGGCCTCATCGCATTCCGAGACGCTCGCCAGCCGAAGGGCTCGCTCGGCCCGCAGCGCCTCGGCTGCCTCGGCTGGACCGCTCGCCTGCTGCAGCCGTTCGAGTGCGTCCTCAACCGCAGCGCGTGCATCGGACCAGGCCGACTCTGCGCGTACGGCGGTGATCTCACACCCCGGGTCGTATCCCGCGCGCATTGCGCATTCGCGGGCTCGCGCTGCCGTGTCGAGCACGGCCGCTTCACGGACCTGCGCTTCCCCCACAAGGTCGTCGTGCCGTCGCTGCATTCCGGCCAGCGCTGCACGAAGCTCCTGCGGCGACGATGAGCCGAGGAGCAGTTGGAGCTCCTGCCAGCGGCCCAGCGCGCCGTCGCGATCCACCAACTGCGCACTGCGATCGCGGCGCCAGGCCTCCAGTGGCTCGACGAGCCGGCTCGCCCGCTGCTCATCGCTGTCATCATCGCCGGGATTAAGCCCGCCCAACGCATTGAAGGCCAGGGCACCTACCTGCGCGGCGGCGGCCGCCTCGATGACCGCGGTGGCTGCAGCCGTTCGCAGGGCCGCGGCCCGCTCGTGGATAGTCTCGGCCGCCTGCCTTTCGTTGAGACGCTGGACGAGCGCGGGCCGGCGTCCGGCCGCATCGGCAAGGAGTGCCCGCTCAGCGCAGGCCTGGTCGTACTCCGCAAGGAGGTCATCGACGCTCTCGGCTGGCCCTGCGATGCCTCGCACGGCAAGGTCCTGCCGCAGGGTCGACTCGGCAAGGCCGGTG
>WLND01000025.1 GCA_009726075.1 Actinomycetota bacterium | reverse complement strand
GTCCTGAACCTCCCATGATGTGATCCGGCAGCCACTGTCTCCGCTGATCGCGATGCGCTCGATCCGTGACGGCAGGGCAGCAGGGATGACCCTGCTGCCAACCATGACACTCACGGTGCCGACAGGGATGCCCCGTTCGCACACCTCGACTGCAGCGTAGGCCGCCCCCGCAAGTGCCGGCTTCGGTCGAAGCTGCATCCTCAGGGAAAATCGCCCCCCTGTGTCGGTGCTTCCGGTGAGCGAAGGGCATCCGGCTCCGGAGGCGACAACGGCTCGAGCCAGCAGGCCCGACGGCACCTCCGATGTCGGTGCGATGAGCGTGTACGCGGCGATCGATGAGGTCGCCGTGTCGGACGCGAACGCGCCCGTGGCTCCTGCCAGCGAGCCGACGATGCCGAGGACGAGGGAAGCCACAGCGATTCGACGCAATGCCATGACCAAAGGCTAGCAACGGAACCGCGTCGCGCCATCCCGACTACTTTGTCGCGCTGAACACTGTCACCCGATTGGAGAGCGAGGGGCGCCCAAAGCCGATCGGGTTGCGGGCCACGACCCCGAAGGAGTAGGTCTGGCCCGGGGCAAGCCCCTCAGTGCGGCACTTCGTTGCCGTCGTGGTGCAGGTCGCGCCACCAGGGAAGGCCGTGACCCGGTAGCCGGTGATCGGCTCGCCGCCCGCGGAGACCGGGGCCTTCCACGAGACCTCGGCCGAGATCGTGCCGGCGACGGCAGTCACCTGCTGGGGCTTGCTCGGCACGCCCGGCAGGGAGATGACCGAGATGGTGCCGGAGCCGTAGTTCGGCACGTACAAGGTCGTGCCCGCCATGTTCAGTGCGCCGGACTTCGGCTGGCTGCCCACCGTGACCGTCGAGGTGACGGTGTTGGTCGCCGTGTCGATGACCGAGACCGTGCCGGATTCCTGATTGACGACGTAGACGCGGGTGCCGCGCAGGTTGACCTGCGGGCGATAGGGGTTGGAGCCGACAGGCACGGTGGAGATGACCTGATTGGTCGCGGTGTCGATCACCGAGAGGGTCGATGAACTCGAGTTGGGCACGTAGAGCCGGGTACCCGCAGTGTTCAGGACGGCGTCCCACGGGTCGAGGCCGACGGGGATCGTTGCGATGACGGTGTTCGTCGTGGTGTCGATGACGGTCACGTTGCCGGTGCCGTTGTTGGCGCTATAGAGACGCGTGCCGGCAAGGTTGAGTGCCGGACGGTAGGGGTTGGCCCCGACGGGGACCGTCGCGACGACTGCGCCCGCTGCCGTATCGATCACGGAGATGGTGCCCGACGTGTAGTTCGGTACGTACAGGCGGGAGCCCGTGGCGTCGATCGACATCGTGTTCGGGCCGGCGCCCACGGGAATCGTCGAGATCACCGAGTTCGTCGCGGTGTCGATCACGGAGACAGTGTTCGAGCCATTGTTGGCGACATACATGCGGGTGCCCGTGGGGTTGAGCGCCGGCGCATAGGGGGTGAGCCCGACCGGGATCGTCGCGACGACGAGGTTCGTTGCGGTATCGATCACCGACACGGAGTTGGAGCCGATGTTGCTGACGTAGAGGCGGGTACCCGATGAATTGAGGACGGGCGGGATCGGGTTCTGGCCCACCGGAATGGTCGCGGTGACGGTGTTCGTTGCCGTGTCGATGACCGACACCGAGGCGGATCGGTCATTGGGCACGTAGAGGGTCGTGCCGGCCGCGTTGATCAGGGGCATGAACGGATTCGTGCCTACAGGGATGGTCGCGGTGACAACGGGTTCGGAGGTGGCGCCCGAAGCGGCGCCCGCGGGCGTGGCTGTGGCAATGCCGATGGTCAGGACGACGGCTATCGAGGCAAGTCGCAGTCCGGCGTGGGATGGACGACGCAACGTGGTCATGTGCAGGGTCTCCAAGGGTGGTGGTCGAGCCGGCAAAGCACGCCAGGACGATGGCGGCGCCGAGGTCGAAAAATCCTACCGAAACCCCTCCCTGCATCTGGCCCGGATTCGGGGCGAGATGCAGCAAAGGCGGGTCGTACAGGGTGGATTCGTTCAGGCGGCCCAGATTCTGGGTCAGATGCGTGGGGGTCAGGACTTTCGTGCTCGGCCTAGGACGTAACCGACGGCGAGCCCGGCTGCGATGCCCCCCGCGCCCGAGAGCGCCGGCAACGCCACCCGCTTGACCTGCTCGCGGCGCCGGAAATCGCGGATCTTCCACTCATTGGCTCGAGCATGGGCACGGAGCGTCGAATCAGGATTCACGGCGACAGGGTTACCCACGCAGGAGAGCATCGGAATGTCATTCGACGAGTCGGAGTAGGCCCAGCACAGGCTCAGGTCGAGGCCCTCGCGCACGGCCAGGGCCCGCACGGCCTCCGCCTTCGCCAGCCCGTGGAGCGGGGGTCCGACGAGGCGGCCCGTGTAGGCCCCGTCCTCGATCTCGGAGACCGTGCCGAGCGCGCCGGTGAGCCCGAGTCGCCGGGCGAGCAGGGCGGCGATCTCAACGGGAGTCGCGGTGACGAGCCACACCTCCTGGCCGGCATCGAGGTGGCCCTGAGCGAGGGCAAGGGATCCGGGGATGAGCTTGTCGACCATGGTGTCGTCGAAGATCTCTTCGCCGAGGACGAGGAGTTCGTCGACTCGACGGCCCTGGACGAACGAGAGCGCTGCCGCCGTGGCCGAGGCCATGTCCTCGAGGTCCTCGGAGCCGCTCAGGACGAACTTCAGTTGCTTGACGCCGAATCCCCAGATCTCGTGGCCGCTGAAGTACTTGCGCCGTGCGAGGCCGAGGGCGATGTGAAAGATGCTCGCGCCGCGCATGATGGTGTTGTCGACGTCGAAGAAGGCCGCCGTGGCACCGGGTACGTGCTTGCCGACCGCTTCGTCGGCTGCGGCGGCTGACGCCTGACCTGCGAGCCGGTACGACGCGAGCAGATCCGCGCCGTCGGATTCGCGCGCTGTAGACACAGGGCGAGCGTACCCACGTGCGTCAGGGGGGTGTGCCAGACTCGGGCACATGAGCGCGAGAGCCAATCTTTCCGATCTCGTTCGGACGTCAGCGGCGCGCTCGGCCGACGGCATGGCGCTCATCGATGGATCCCGAACGCTGACCTGGGCCGAACTCGACGGGGCCGTTGATCACCTTGCCTGGGGGCTTGTGGATCGCGGGCTCAAGCCCGGTGACCGGATCGCGCTGCTGCTCGGCAATTCCATCGAGTACGTCATCGCGTACTTCGCGGTGCTTCGCGCAGGACTTGTCGCGGTGCCGATGAATCCGGCGTATACCGCTGCCGAGGTCACTGTGCTGCTGCTCGACTCGGGCGCCGGCCTGGTCTTCGTCGAACCGGTGACCTCGGCCGTCGGCTCCGAGGCGGCGGAGGCCATCGCCCCGTGCGAGATCATCGATGTCACGTCCGCCGAGTGGGCCGGGCTCCTTGCAGCCGAGCCGCGGCCGCGGGCTGATGCCCAGACGACCGCAGCCACGTTGGCGCTACTGCTGTTCACGGCCGGCACGAGCGGGCGGCCGAAGGGGGCGATGCTCACCCACGGGGCGCTGCTGGCGAACATCGACATGCTGCGCGCCATCGGCGAGCCCGCGGCGGTGCTGACCGGCGACACCGTGCTGATCGTCCTCCCGCTGTTCCACGTCTACGGGCTCAATACCGCGCTAGGGCTATCCGTGTCGGCGGGTGCGTGCTGCGTCATCGTGGATCACTTCGACCCCGTCGAGAGCCTGCGGGTTATCGCCGAGCACGGCGTCACCACGGTGGCTGGCGCTCCCGCGATGTATCAGGCATGGTGCGCGGTGCCGGGTGTCGGTGACTTCCTCGGCTCGGTGCGGCTGCTGTCCTCGGGCGGATCGCCCCTGCCCGTCCGCGTCTTCGAGAGGTTTGCCGAGCTCACGGGCAAGGCCATCTTCGAGGGCTACGGCATGACCGAGACCGCGCCGGTTGTCTCGACGACCCTCGTCTCGGGCCGCGCGAAGGCCGGATCAGTGGGCCGCCCGCTTCCGGGGATCGAAGTGCGGCTGCTCGATGACGAGGGCATTGAGGTCGACGATGGCGATGCCGGCGAGGTGTGCGTGCGCGGCGCCTCGGTCTTCACCGGCTACTGGCCAACAGGGGCCGGGGGACCGGATGACGATGGATGGTTCAGGTCGGGCGATGTTGCCTACGTCGATGGCGAGGGCGACCTGCACCTGGTCGACCGCCGGCGCGAGGTCATCCTCGTGAACGGCTTCAATGTCTATCCGCGTGAGATCGAGCTGGCGATCGAGGCACTCGATGGTGTCGGCGAGGTCGCCGTCGTGGGCGTTCCCGATGATCAGACGGGCGAGGCCGTATCGGCGCTGGTCGTGGCGGCCCGCGGCGTCACGCTCTCCGCCGAGCAGATATCGGCCCACTGCGTTACGCGGCTGGCCCGCTTCAAGTGCCCCTCGCGCATTCGAATCGTCGAGGCCCTGCCCCATTCGGCGACGGGCAAGGTCGCCAAGGGGCGTTTGCGTGAGGTCTACGGCGAGCAATGAGCGCTCGCGTCACGCTCATCGGAAAGCCGGGCTGTCACCTGTGCGACGACGCTGAGCCCATCGTCGCTGCGGTGTGCGTCGAGCTCGGCGTCACGTGGGAGAAACGGTCGATTCTGGACGACCCGGCGCTCTTCGACGAGTACTGGGAGAAGATTCCGGTCGTGCTCATCGATGGTCGCGTCCACGACTTCTGGCGGGTCGACCCAGACCGATTCCGTGAAGCGCTGACCGATAATCGGAGACGATCGTCCGATTAAGTTTGTGACTTCGTGCGCAAGCACCTAGCCTTTACCTCGCGGCCAACCACTGTTTGGCCGTTCCCAGCCTCATGCAACGCCGGGTAGCCGTGCGGTGCGTGCGGGCCAGAACTTCCCTGGAGCACCGTGTCGCTGTCCCGCCGCAACGTCGGCAAGACCCGAACGCGTGACGTGGGCCGCGGGATTCCCGACGCCACGATCGCGCGCCTACCGGTCTACGTCCGCGTCCTGAAGACCATGAGCGACGACGGTGTCACAACTGTGTCATCCGAGGATCTCGCGGCGTCATGCGGGGTCAGCCCGGCCAAGCTCCGCAAGGATCTGTCGCACCTGGGCTCCTACGGCACCCGCGGCGTCGGCTACGACGTGGCGTTCCTTGCCTACCACGTGAGCCGTGAGCTTGGCCTGACCAAGCCCTGGGGCGTGGTCATTATCGGAGTCGGCAACCTCGGGCAGGCGCTGGTCTCCTACCGCGGTTTCGCGACCAGGGGCTTTGAGGTCGTGGGCCTCGTCGATGCCCACCCCGACGTCGTGGGAACGAGCATCTCAGTCGGGGGCGGCGAGCTCACCGTCACGAGCCTTGATGACCTCGCGCGCCTGGTTGCTCGGACCGGCGCCCAGATCGGGGTGATCTCGACCCCCGCCGAAGCAGCGCAGCGGGTCGCCGACAGCCTCGTGGCGGCGGGCATCCGAAGCATCCTGAACTTCGCGCCCGTGGTCCTGTGCGTGCCGGATGGAGTCGAGGTGCGCAAGGTTGACCTCGCTGTCGAATTGCAGATCCTCGCGTTCCACGAGCAACGTCGGGGCGAGAAGCCCCTTCCCGAAGTGATGCACGCATGAACGCGCCGCATGACTCATCAGAGCGAACGACATCACCACAGACTCGACCCGAACAGTCCACGCCAGGAGAGGCAAACGTGACGACAAGCACTTCAGGAGTGACCCCGAAGGCACGCAAGAAGGTGACTGCGGGGGCGGTCTCACTGGTGGCAGCCGGTCCCGGCGACCCCGACCTCCTCACCCTGCGTGCCGTGGCGCTCCTTCAGGAGGCCGACGTCATCGTCGTCGATGCTGACGCCGTGCGCCTCGCCGAGACCTACGCGAAGGCCGACGCCGAAGTGGTTCCCGCGGTCAGCGATGCGGGGGTCCCACTCGACCACGCAGCACGCGTCAAGCTCGTCGTCGACGCCGCCCGTGACGGCAAGGAGGTCGTCCGGCTCATCGCCGGCGACCCGGTCGTCGACGGAACCCTGCTGCACGAGGCGGCGGCTCTGCGCAAGGCCAAGGTTTCGTTTGAGGTGGCTCCCGGCGTCAGTGACATCACCGGCATTCCGGCCTACGCGGGTTTCGGCCTCACGGGTGGCCGCACCCGGCAGTTCAGGGTCGTCGATGCGCATGACACCGAGCTGACCTGGGAAGAACTCGTTCACCCCCGCGTTACCGTGGTCTTCCTCAACGGGGCTGACAAGGCGGCCGACATCGCCTCCCGGCTCGTCGCCGCAGGCGCCGATGCCAAGACACCGATCGCCATCACTCGCCGCGGCACGACCGTTGACCAGCGCACCCTCGCGGGGACCCTGGGCGACATCGGGGCGATCACCAAGGCCTCAAAGCAGGCCGGCCCGGGCATCGTCGTCGTCGGCGACGTGGTGTCGCAGCGCGAGAAGCTCGACTGGTTCGAGGTTAAGTCGCTGTTCGGGTGGCGCGTGCTGATCCCCCGCACGCAGGATCAGGCTGGCCCGGTGATGTCGCTGCTGCGACGCCACGGCGCCGTGCCCATGGAGGTCGCGACCATCTCGGTCGAGCCGCCGCGCACCCCGCAGCAGATCGACCGCGCGGTCCACGGCCTCGTCTCGGGGCGCTACGAGTGGATCGGGTTCACCTCGGTCAATGCGGTGCGGGCGATCCGAGAGAAGCTGAGCGAATACGGCCTCGACGCCCGCTCGTTCGCCGGGCTCAAGGTCGCCGCCGTTGGCGCCAGCACGATCGCATCGCTCATCGAATTCGGTGTCCGCCCAGACCTGATGCCGACGGGCGACCAGACCACGATGGCGCTGCTCGAGGACTGGCCGCACTACGACTCGCTCACCGATCCGATCAACAGGGTGTTCCTGCCGCGGGCTGACATCGCGACCGACACGCTCGCCGCAGGCCTCGCTGAGCTCGGTTGGGAGGTGGAGGACGTCACCGCCTACCGCACCGTTCGGGCAGCGCCGCCGGCGGCCGAGACTCGCGAGGCGATCAAGACCGGCGGGTTCGACGCGGTCATGTTCACGTCGAGCAGCACCGTCCGGAACCTCGTCGGCATCGCGGGCAAGCCGCATCATTCGACCATCGTCGCCTGCATCGGGCCGCAGACCGCCAAGACGGCCGAGGAGCACGGGCTACGGGTCGATGTCCTGGCTGAGACGAGCACCCTCCCGGCGCTGGTTGAGGCCCTCGCACTGCACGGAGAGTCGCTGCGCGTCGCAGCGATTGAATCCGGCGAGGGCAGCTGGCGGCCGAGCAGGCGGCGGGCACCAGCTCGCCGCAAGGTGACCTGATGGCGGTCGAGGGCAAGCAGCGCACCGTCGTCCACCTGCTGCGGCACGGTGAGGTCTACAACCCCGAAGGCGTGCTGTACGGACGGCTGCCCGGCTACGTCCTGTCCGACCTCGGGCACGAGATGGCGCAGCGTGCCGCAGATGCCTTGCAGGGCAACGATGTTACGCACGTCATCGCCTCGCCGATGGAGCGCGCCCAGCAGACGGCGAGTCCGATCGCGTCGTCCCACAAGGTTGAGACGCTCACCGAACCGCTGCTCATCGAGGCCGACAACATCTTCGAGGGGCAGCGGGTGAGCGTCGGCGACGGCGTCCTCAAGCAACCGCGAACCTGGCGCCATCTCTGGAACCCGTTTCGACCCTCCTGGGGGGAGCCCTACGATGAGGTCGCGGCGCGCATGGGCGCGGCGGTCGACTCAGCCCGTGAACTCGCGCGCGGGCATGAGGCAGTCTTGGTGAGCCATCAGCTCCCCATCTGGGTGGCGCGCCTCTCGGCCGAGGGCCGCCGGCTGTGGCACGACCCCCGGAGCCGGCAGTGCTCCCTGGCCTCGCTCACGTCGTTGTCGTTCGATGATGATGACCTTGTGGCCATCACCTACACCGAGCCATCCCGCGACCTGTTGGGCAAGGCCAGCAAGATCGCCGGGGCCTGAATCTCCGTCATGCGTCGCCGAGTCCTCCTTGCTGCAGTGGTGGCACTTGCGATCGTGGCGCTCCCTGCGTGCGGCAAGGACAGCGGCACCGGGACCGGGACTGACTCTGCGGGCGCAGGCACCGCGTTCGTGGCGGGCGACGGATCGATCGTCGTGCTCGCCCCGGGCGATCGCGTGGCTGCGCCGACCCTTGTTGGTCAGACGCTGGCGGGGGAGCCCTTCTCAAGCGCAGATTTCGCCGGCGACGTCCTCGTTGTGAATGTATGGGCCTCGTGGTGCTCGCCGTGCCGCGCGGAGGCCGCCACCCTCGAGCGCATCTCGACGGAGTTCGCCGAGAGCGGAGTGCAGTTCGTCGGCCTGAACACCCGCGACTCGGACACGTCCGCGCAGAGTTTCGTCGCGAAATTCGGGATCACCTATCCAAACGTCGTCGATCGCGATGGCCTGATTCAACTTGGCTTCCGCGATTCGCTGCCCCCGCAAGCGATCCCCTCGACTCTGGTCGTCGACCGCAAGGGCAGGGTGGCCGCGCGGGTGCTCGGGGAGGTCAGCGAAGCGTCGCTTCGTGCCGTCGTCGAGGACGTCTCCGCCGAGCCCGCGCAGTGATCGCTGACACCGTCACGAGCGGGTCGCTGGTAGCCGCGCTCGCGGTCGCGTTCGCCGCCGGGGTGGTGGCCTTCCTGTCACCCTGTGTCCTGCCGCTCGCCCCCGGCTACGTGTCATACATGACCGGCCTCACCGGGGCAGAGCTGGCCGATCCGGCCGGCAAGCGCGGACGCGTCCTGCTCGGCAGTCTCCTCTTCGTCCTTGGCTTCAGCGTCGTCTTCGTGTCATACGGAGCGGCCTTCGGTGGCATCGGATCCCTGCTGCTCGAGTATCAGGAGATCATCAATCGGGTGCTCGGCGTTGTCGTCATCGCGATGGGGCTGGTGTTCATCGGGCTGATCCCGGGCATGCAGCGGGAGTGGCGCATCCATCGGGCACCGGGCTGGGGGGTCGCGGGAGCCCCGCTGCTCGGGGTGCTTTTCGGCCTGGGCTGGTCTCCATGCATCGGGCCGACGCTCACAGCCGTGCAGTCGCTCGCGTTCAGCGAGGCGAGTGCCCTGCGTGGAGCAACGCTGTCGCTGGCCTACTGCCTTGGGCTCGGCCTCCCGTTCGTGGCGCTGGCCCTGGCGTTCAGCCGCACCGCAGGTGCGCTGTCGTGGGTAAAGCGCAATTATGAGTGGGTGATGCGGATCGGCGGTGCCATGCTCATCCTCATCGGGGTGCTCCTTGTCAGCGGGGCCTGGACCTCGTTCACCGTGTGGCTGCGGGTCACCGTGCCCGGTTTCGAGACGGCGCTGTGAGCGCGCCACTGCCGCCGTTGGGGGGAGTGGGCCTGCTGCGGTGGGCCTGGCGCCAGCTCACGAGCATGAAGACCGCCCTCATCCTGCTCTTCCTGCTCGCCATTGCCAGCATTCCCGGATCAGTCCTGCCCCAGCAGGGCAACGACCCCCTCAAGGTGAAGGAATGGATCGCCGGATCGCCGACGTGGGGCCCCGTCCTGAAGTCCCTCGGGTTCTTCGACGTGTTCGCGTCGCCCTGGTTCGCCGCGGTGTACCTCCTGCTGTTCATCTCGCTGATCGGCTGCGTGCTGCCCCGCACGAGGCAGCACTGGAAGGCGATGCTGGCGCCGCCGCCGGCCGCGCCCAGGCGCCTTGAGCGACTTGCCGGAACTGTCACGACCGACGTCAACGCCGAGCCGGCTGCCGTGCTCGCCGAGGCAGCGTCCTTCCTCAAGGGGCGGCGCTGGCGTGTCGTGTCGGGGCCTGCCGACTCGGGCTGGATCGCGGCCGAGAAGGGATACCTGCGCGAGACCGGGAATCTCGTGTTCCACGTGTCCTTGCTGCTCATCCTGGTCTCCATCGCCGTTGGCGGCCTGTTCGGCTGGAAGGGCAATGTGATCGTCAAGGAGGGTGGCGGGTTCGCGAACACCGTGACCCAGTACGACGCCTGGGGCGGCGGCCGCTTCGTGAATGCGGCGGCGCTGACCCCGTTCTCGTTCACCCTCAATGCATTCGACGTCGATTTTGAGCGAGAGGGGGCTCAGCGCGGCGCGCCCAAGTACTTCAGGGCCTTCGTCGACTATCGGTCAAACCCGGATGCCGAGCCCCAGCAGGCCCTGATCGAGGTGAACAGCCCTCTCGAAGTCGACCGCGCGAAGGTGTTCCTGGTCGGTCATGGCTATGCCCCGCACTTCATCGTCAAGGACACCACCGGCGACGTCGTCTTCGACGACTCGGTCGTGTTCCTGCCGCAGGACGGAAACTTCTCCTCGACGGGCGTCGTGAAGATCCCGGACGCCAGCCCGCAACTCGGCCTTCGCGGGCTGTTCCTGCCCACCGCTTCGCTGGACAAGATCCGCGGCGGCCGGTCGGTATTCCCGGCGCCCGACAACCCCGCCGTGCTCCTCTCGGCATTCACCGGCGACCTCGGGCTTGACTCCGGCACGCCGCAGAGCGTCTACCGCCTCGACTCGGACAAGATGACCCAGCTAGGCCTTGCGACCTTGCAGCCGGGTCAGACCTGGACCTGGCAGAACGGCACGGGGTCCGTCGAGTTCACCGGGTTCGACCGCTGGGCCT
>WLND01000249.1 GCA_009726075.1 Actinomycetota bacterium | reverse complement strand
CGAACGCGGGCGGTGCCTACGACGCCGAACCGATCGCGACGGCCGATGTCGAGAGCTGGCAGCGGGCATACGAGGTCAACGAGATCGGCGCCCTGCGCACCATCAAGGCATTCCTGCCCAATCTCGAGGCCTCAGGGCAGGGACTCGTCGTCATCATGGGCTCGACCGCGGGCCATGTGGTCTATGAAACGGGCGGCAGCTACTCGGCCGCGAAGCACGCCATCGCGGCGATGGCCGGAACCCTGCGGCTTGAGCTCTCCGGGCTGCCGATTCGCGTCACCGAGATCGCGCCCGGGATGGTGCGCACCGATGAGTTCGCGATCACCCGCTTCGGCGGCGACGTCGAGCGGGCTGCGAAGGTCTACGAGGGTGTCGAGAAGCCGCTCACCGCTGACGATGTGGCGCAGGCGATCGCCTGGGTCGCGAGCCTGCCCTCGCACGTGAACATCGACCGGCTCGTCATGCGGCCGGTCGCCCAGGCGGCCCAGCACAAGGTCCATCGGGTGATCGCCCCCTGACGTGTCCGTCTATGCGACTGCGGGGGGCGGCCAATTCGGCCGCCCCCCGCTGTCAGGCGTGAACTACTTCGCCGGCACCTCCTGGACGGCAAGTGCCAGGGTGCCGTTCGCGGCCGAGCCCCACGCGTAGACGATCGTGTTCACGCCCTTCTTGATGACGACCGTGGCTGGACCGATCGCCACCTGCTTGGTGCCGGCGAGCACCACGTCGGTCCGGTAGTTGCCGGCCTTCGCGGGGGTCTTCGCCTGCTTGCCGTTGTACATCGTCGTGAACAAGGGCCTGCCATTGGCGCGCACGTCAACCGCGGGCGCTGCCGCAACGTGACGAACCGTGAGGCGACCCTGGCCCGATCGCAGGGCTGCGGTGTCGTTGAGGAAGACGTTGAGCGCAGGGGTACCGAGGGCGTCGAGGTTTGCGGTGACGGTTGCATTGGCTCCCGACGGCACCTGGGTCCTCGGCGAACTCAGCAGGGCGGTACCGGTGCCCGGCGCCTGGCCATCCGCGTAGACACCGAGGTTGTAGACGCCGCCGGGCACCCGAACGGTCCGAAGGCTGCCCGGCGTGAGGTTGTCGATGAGCAGCGCCGTGCCCGCGTAGACATCGACGATGTCGGCACCCAGGCCCGCCGGGATCGCGTGCAGCACCGACACCGTGGCGTCTGGGACCGCAGCCGATGCCGAGGACGCGGTCGACACCACGGTGAGGGGGAGAATCATGGCGGCGGCGAGCAGGCCGACGTTGCGGAGACGCTGAGCGGTCATGGTGTGCCCTTCTCTGTACGGCGCCCCCAGCGGGCGGCTCATGTGCGTACTTCTCACCCGGGCGACCACGTAGATGCACCATGACCGGTCAACGATCGGTTCAAGTGGAATGCGGCTCGGCGGTGTCACAGACTTCTGTTCTGCCGCGGACGCATTCGCGGGCCTGCTGCGACATCGGGGGGTGCGCGTGCCGGACGACTTCGCAGACGTGGTCGACCGTTGGTCGCCGTACGTCTACTCCCTGGCCCTTCGCAGGTCCGGCAATGCCGCGGATGCAGCCGACATCACCCAGTCGGTGTTCGTGAGCGCATGGCGCGGACGCAACTCATTCGATCCGGAGCAGGGGACCCTGCCCGGCTGGCTCATGATGATCACGCGCCGCCGCATCGCCGATCACTGGGCCGAGCAGTCACGGCACGGACGCAGGGTGATCGCGGCAGCGGGGGCCACTCGGCCCGAACCCGGGGTGCTCGGGGAGGACCCCTTGCTCGATCGGATCATGCTCGTCGACGAACTCGCACGGCTGACGCAGCCCCAGCGTCGAATCATGGAGATGGCCTACTTCGAGGATCGAACGCACGACGAGATCGCTGACCTGCTGTCAATGCCACTGGGCACGGTGAAGAGCCATATTGGGCGATCACTCGACAGGCTTCGCCGCAGCATGCAACGGGCTGGCGACGGTGAGCGCCACGGCGCGGATGCAGCGGTGCACGACAGGCTCTCCGCCTGAGAGCCTGTCGTGCACGAGAAGGCTGCCGACTACTTGCTGTAGCCGATGGTGAGCGACTCCTGCTTGAACGCGATGTGGCGCCCAGCCGTGTAGGGGAAGGCGGCCGTCACCGTCAGGGTCGTGCACCCCTCGAACTTCGGCAGGTTCAGCGGGCTGCTGCTCGCACCGTAGGCCGCGTAGCCGAGGCCGGCGGAGTCCTGCGGATCCGTTGGCCTGAACGGGTTCACCATCTTGACGAGCAGAAGTTGCGACCCGGTCTCGCAGGTCGCCTGGAACTTCACCGACGAGGCCGAATAGCCCGACCCGCCGCTCGTTCCGTTCGTCACCAGGCCGGAGACATTCAGGTACGCCGAGCGTGCCCGCGCGTCAGCCAGGCCCTCGAGGTCGAAGGTCCAGCTGGCCTGCTGGCCGGTACTCCGCACCCAGTTCCACCCGGCGATGGCGTCGCCGTTCGAATTGAAGGTCGTTGCCCCGATGTCCGAGGCTGCTGCGTTCGCTGTTCCTGGTACCGCGAGAAGCGCGGCGAGTGCGACCAGAAGGCTGGCCGCAAGTGAGCTCATTGACTTTCGTGACATGTGAATCACCTCTGTCGTTGGCGTCTTGGGACGACAGCATGGACGCTGACGTCCACCTTCAAGTCTCGTCCGGCGAACCAACGACGAGGACTCGAGACGGCAATCTCCAGCGATCCGTGAGGCTTGGTGGCGCGGCCCGGCTTCGTCCTGCTCAGGCCTCCGAACGGACGGACGACGGGTCGTAGCCGTAGTGCTCGGTTCGGGCCGCGCGCCGGCGCTGGGCCTCGACCTCCGCATCCGTGGCCATCGCCCCATCGATCGGGGCCGACTCTGCCCCGGTCACCGCGTGGGTGGCGTCGAGCCACTTCTCCAATGCCGGCCCCGACTCAAAGGAGTTGATGAGGCAGTACCGGGGTTCGGTGCCCACATGCCACACCGAGTGCCACATCCGCTCAGAATCGACGACGAGCTGGGCACCGGCCGGCAGGCGCAGGCGCGTCTCGGTGCTCGGGTCGTTGATGTCCTCGCGCAGCACCATGAGCGAGTCGGGATTGTCGGTCAGCTGCATGAAGCTGCGCACCACCCATCCCTCGCCGTCCGGGTTGAGCCGGTTGTTGTCGTCGAGGTGCGAGTTGTACAGCGCATCGGCGTAGCTGTTCGGCTGGAGCTCGATGACCCGGCATCGTCCGACATTCGCCCCGGGCTGCTGGGCGCGCCAGGCAAGCGTCGGGGCCTTGTCGACCTGCGACGCAATCCAGACGCCGTCCTTGTCGGCCTTCGGGGGATCGACGTGCCAGAAGCCATTGCACTCGATGTTGCCCTGGGCGCTGGCCAGCGGTGCGAAGCGAGTGTCGCCCGACGACTTCCAGTCGACGTACTCAAGGTCGAGCCACTCGGCCGGGTCCATCGTCCCGCCGAAGGAGTCGAGCACCACGTACCCGGTCTCGTCCAGCATTGGCATTCGATAGTGCGCCATCCTCGTCCTCCCAGATATCGACATGTATCTCGATTCTCTGCCCGTTCGATCACGCACGAGGGCGCCGAAGGTCCCGGTTCGTAGAGGCGAAAGGCCTGGGCCGGGGAGTGCTGGGTTAGCGTTGCCCCCGCGGGTGCGGGTGCGCCTGGCCCTGACGAATGGACGCAATTCATGAGACGCAAGCCGAGTGTCCGGGTCGCCACGGTACCCGCGCTGACCCTGCTCCTGCTCGCAGCGACGGCGCTCGGCGGCCAGCCCGCAGGCGCCGCGCCACCGGCGACCCTCCCGGTCGGCACCCAGCAACTCACGGCCTGCGACGCTGTCGAGCTCAAGGGGGTGCAAGCGTGGTGCGGAAGCCTGGTACGCCCATGGGATCCGGCCGACCCGGCGTCCGAGACCTTCACCGTCGGGTACGCGCTCACGCTGCCAGTGGGGGCCGCCCGCGCCGCTGCGGCTGCGCCGACCAGTGCGGCCACGAGTGCGCTCGTCGCCCTGCAGGGCGGGCCCGGTTGGGGCTCAATCTCCAGTGCCCCGGACTTCGCCGACATGTTCGGCGACCTCCTCAAGACCCGGGCAATGCTCACGATGGATCAGCGGGGCACCGGACTGTCCGGATCCATCGACTGCGATGACGAGATTG
>WLND01000248.1 GCA_009726075.1 Actinomycetota bacterium | reverse complement strand
GCCAAGACTCCGGTGACCGCGATGCTCGACCCCCGGGACATCGACGCCTAAGCGCCCCGCGCCCCCGCGCACCCGCCCCCCGGTCGTTTGAGCCGGATTGTGGGCCGCCTGAACGAACAGAGCCCTGAAACGTCCACATTGCTTCATCCCACCCAACCTCTTCAACCCCCCGTCGTTTCGTCCGGATTCGGGGGCAGATGAACGAATACCGCTCGAATCGCGGGCCGTTCCCTTATCCCACCCAGAATCCGGCTGAAACGGACGAAACTGTTGAGCGGGCGAGCGATGCATCGCGCGGATTTGGGTGAGCGAAACGTGACGCCGTGCGTGTCGCCGCCGCCGAATAGAATGCGCCCGTGGCCATTCAACCGATCCGACTCTTCGGCGATCCCGTCCTGCGGACGCCGGCTGCCACCGTCGAGACCTTCGACAAGGAACTGCGAAAGCTGGTGAAGGACCTCACTGAGACGATGCAGGACGCCCCCGGGGCAGGCCTCGCGGCCCCGCAGATCGGCGTCTCCCTGCGGGTCTTCACCTACTGGGTCGACGACGAAATCGGGCACCTCATCAACCCCGACCTTGACCTCTCCGTTGACATTCAGGATGGGGAGGAGGGCTGCCTCTCGCTTCCGGGCCTGGCGTTTGACACCAAGCGGTCGATGAGCGTGGTGGCCAAGGGCATGAACATGCACGGCGAGCCCGTCGTCATCGAGGGCAGCGAACTGCTGGCCCGCTGCGTCCAGCATGAGACGGATCACCTTGACGGCATCCTGTTCATCGATCGGCTCGATCCTGAGGCCCGCCGCGAGGCCATGCGGGTCATCCGCGAGACCGAGTGGTTCGGCGAGCCTGCGCCAACCGTTCACGTCAGCCCGCATTCGATCTCGTCACGCTGGCTGTAGTCACTTCGTGCGCTGCGTCTTCGCCGGCACTCCCGCCGTCGCAATACCCTCCCTCGAGGCGCTGCTGGCATCCCGACACGAGGTTGTTGCGGTCGTCACCAGGCCCGATGCCCCTCGCGGACGGGGACGCGGCGTCGGGCGCAGCGAGGTCGCTGCCTACGCCGACGACCATGGGCTCCTCGTGCTCACGCCACCGAGCCCCCGAGATCCCGAATTCGAGAGCCGGCTTCGCGAGCTGAGCCCAGATGTGTGCCCGGTTGTCGCCTACGGGGCAATGATCCCCGAGCACCTCCTCGCCGTGCCGGCGCACGGATGGATCAACCTTCACTTCTCGCTCCTGCCGGCGTGGCGGGGGGCTGCGCCGGTTCAGTGGTCGGTGCTCCATGGTGACGACGTCACGGGTGCGACCACGTTCCGCATCGGCCCCGGGCTTGACGACGGCCCGGTGTTCGGGATCGTGACCGAGACGGTGCGCGAGTCAGATACGTCCGGTGACCTTCTGGGCCGATTGTCTATCGCCGGGGCGGGGCTGCTCGTGGCAACCCTCGACGCGATCGAAGGCGGCGAGGTCGAGGCGGTCGCGCAGTCGGCCGAGGGCGTGTGCCTGGCGCCGAAGGTGTCGATGGACGATGCTCGGATCAGGTGGTCCGATCCGCTCATCGGTGTCGATCGTCGGATTCGCTCGATGACGCCGAACCCTGGAGCGTGGACGTTGATCGGCGACGAGCGCCTTCGAATCGGGCCCCTCGTGCACGGTCAGGTGGGGGAGACGCTGCCCCCTGGTCAGGTTCGCGCAACGAAGAACGCCGTCTGGGTCGGCACGGGCACTCAGCCGGCGCTCCTCGGACAGGTGCAACCGGCCGGCAAGAAATCGATGGACGCAGCAGATTGGGCACGTGGCTTGCGAAGTGACAGCGTGACGTTCGAATGACAAGGATCGACCCGGCGAGGGAGACCGCGTTCGCGCTCCTGCGCGCCGTTCGCGAAGACCAGGCGTATGCGAACCTCGCGATGCCGCAGTTGCTGCGGGCGCGCAAGCTGACCGGTCGCGATGCAGGCTTCGCCACCGAGCTGGGCTACGGCACCCTTCGGTGGGAGGGGTGGTACGACGTCGTGCTCCAGTCCTGCATCAGCCGTAACTGGGCGAGTGTCGAGGCGGGGCTGAAAGACGTCCTTCGGCTCGGGTGCCACCAGTTGCTCGCGATGCGAGTGCCAAGCCACGCTGCGGTCGATTCCTCATGCGAGCTCGCTCGGCGCAACGGCAATCCTGGCTCGGCGACCGGGCGAGCCGGCTTCGTCAATGCAGTCCTGCGCAAGGTCGCGGCACGAAGTTCGCAGGAGTGGGTCCACGAACTCGGGCTCGACGGCGATGACGTGGCGAGCCTGTCGGCCCGATGGTCTCATCCGGCCTGGATCATCCGGGCATTTCAGGAGGCGCTCGGCGATCGACGTGACGAGATCGCCTTCCTTCTCGAGGCCGATAACGAGCCCGCTCGACCGATGCTGGTGGCGCGACCCGGCCGGATCAGCGCCGAGGAGTTGCGTGGCCTACCGCAGGTGGAGCCGGCGCGCTGGTCGCCGCTCGGAGCCGAGCTGGTCGATGGCACCCCAGAGTCGCTCAACGTGATTCAGTCGGGCCTTGTCGGAGTGCAGGACGAAGGCAGCCAGCTGGTGGCGCTAGCCCTCTCGCGGGCGGAGGTCGCGCACGACGAGCATCTCTGGCTCGATATGTGCGCCGGCCCCGGAGGGAAGGCGGCGCTTCTTGCCGGCATCGCGTCGGAGCGCGGTATCGACCTGCTCGCTATCGAGCAGCACCCGCATCGCGCAGTGCTGGTGGAGCAGGCGCTGGGCAGCGCGCCCAACGCCGAGGTGATCGTCGGCGACGCCACCACGGCCCCCTGGCGGAGTCGTCGGTTCGATCGGGTGCTCGTTGATGCGCCCTGCACGGGGCTCGGCGCCCTGCGGCGCCGGCCCGAGGCTCGGTGGCGCAAGCAGCCGCAGGATCTTCAGTCCCTCGGCCCGCTGCAACGGGCCCTCCTTGTGTCGGCTGCCGATGCAACCGTGCCGGGCGGGGTGATCGCGTACGTGACCTGCTCACCGCATCTGGCTGAGACCGAGTTCGTCGTGAGCGACGTCATGGCCAAGCGCGATGACCTCGAACTGCTCGACGCGAGACTGCTGCTGCCCGAGGTGGAGGATCTCGGCGACGGGCCCTTCGTGCAGCTCTGGCCGCACCGGCACGGCACCGATGCGATGTTCCTCGCGGTGATGCGCCGACGAGCCGGCGCGTAAGTTCGGGCGCTATGCAGTCAGATCACGTCCGACTCCTTGCGAAGGTGGCCCGGCTCTATCACGAGCGAGGGCTCCGGCAGCACGAGATCGCCGAGACCCTGCACGTGTCGCAGGCACGGGTCTCCAGGCTTCTCAAGGAGGCGGTCGAGCAGGGCATCGTGCGCTCGATCGTGGTCCTGCCGCCCGGCATCCATACCGACCTCGAGGAGGCGGTGTGCGACAGGTTCGGGCTTCGCGACGTGGTCGTCGTGAACACGGACGGTGCGGGCAGCGACATCGCGGCGGCGCTGGGCTCAGCGGCAGCCGCATACCTCGAGGTGACGCTCACCGGTGGCGACGTGATCGGAGTCTCGACCTGGAGCGGGTCCTTGCTTGCCGTTGCCGAGTCGATGCGACGCAAGCCGCAGCCCGTTGCCGACCGGGTGATCCAGTTGTTCGGGGGGGTGGGCAATGCCGCGGTGCAGGCGCACGCCACGCGAATCACGAGTCGGCTGGCTCAGGTCACCGGTGCCACCCCGGTACTCGTCCCGACCCCCGGCGTGGTCGGGAGCCCCGAGATCCAGCGCGCGATGATGGGTGACCCTTCCGTTTCGGCGGTATGCGAGCAGTGGCCCGACGTGACCCTGTCCCTTGTGGGCATCGGCAGCCTCAGCCCCTCACCGCTTCTCGAGGACAGCGGTAATGCCCTCGGGCAGGACGATCAGGCGACGCTGCGCCGCGCCGGGGCCGTCGGTGATATCTGCCTGCGCTTCTTTGACGCGTCAGGTGACCCGGTCGCCTCGCAGTTCGACGAGCGGGTGATGGGCATTGGCGTCGAGGGCTTGCGCTCGATTCCTCGGCGGGTGGCGGTGGCCGGAGGACGGGCGAAGGCCGAGGCGATCCGCGCCGCACTCGTCGGCCAATGGGTCAATGTGCTCGTGACCGACGTCGAGGTGGCCGAACTTCTGCTCG
>WLND01000247.1 GCA_009726075.1 Actinomycetota bacterium | reverse complement strand
TGCGGGAGTCGGTGTTCTTGCAGGTGCAGGCGCAGACTGCCGAGTCACGTCGGGCCGCGATTGCCAGGTATCTCTAGCCCCGACCCACGACCAGCCGTGGGTTCGACCGTGCCACCCCCACCGCGTTGCGGGCATCGACCGAGCATGAGTAGCGGGCAGCGCCGAGCCCGGTGAGCCTCGCGCGGCCCTGCAGCACGTTGGCCCATCGCCGTGAGCCTCCGGCGAGCGCTACGCAGGTCACGCGCAACGAGGTGATCGCTGATCCATTGCCGTCGCTGGGGCTGACCGCGAATGCGGCGAGGCCGCCGGCACCCGTTGCCGCTCGCAGGATCCTGCCGGGGATCGGGACTGCTGTCGGGGTGACGACGACCGGTGCGGCGGCCGGTGAATTGCCGATGGCGTTGGCGCTGATACCGGAGATGGAATACCCGGTGCCATTGACCAGGCCCTCGATGGTGCAGAAAGCCGGAAGCCGGTCGCGTCGCGGCGCGGCGTAGCAGGTGGCGGCCTCGCCGGTGGCCGGGTTGGTTGCTGTTGCGGCGAGGGTGCTGATCGTCGAGCCGTCGGGGGTCGTCGCGAACGTGACGCGCGCCGCGCCTGAGAGGACGTCGACCTTGAGCGCGGGCGGCACTGTCGGGGGCACGATGCTGATCGCTCCCTGTTCGAGAAGGAAGTCGGTCATGGCCGAGACTCGCGTGTAGACCCCGGGGTGTGCGGTGCCGCAGTTCTCGCCCCAACTGACGAGGCCGACGAGCCGCAGAGCCGCGCCCGCGCCGCCGATCAGCGGGCCGCCCGAGTCGCCCTGGCACGAGTCGATGACCTTGCCCGCAGGCGTGACTCCCGCAGCGCACACCATCACTCGGTCATCTGCTTCACCGCGGTTGAACCCGTCGAACTCGACAGGCCCGATGCGGTACGGCACGTTTCGCCCGCACGATGCGTCGGGGAACACGACGAGGTTGCCGATGCGCATGACCCCCGGATACGAGTCGCTGGATGTCGATTGGTTGCCCCAGCCGAGCACTGACACGGCGGCAGCCGGCCGGGCGTAGTCGGGCCCGTCCGAATCGCGAAGCGGGCTGATGAAGGCCACGTCGGTGACCGGCTCGCTCAGCGTGATCACCGCGACGTCGTTGACCACGGCGTCGCTGTCGTACCGGGGGTGCACGGCGATCTTGGCTACGCGCACGATTCGCAGCCCGCTTGCACGCAGATCGGATCCGAACGCAACCGCGACCTCACTGGCGGCGAGGGATGCCCCACTTCGCTCGTCGACGATGCAGTGCGCCGCCGTGACAACGGTTGTGGGCGTCGTGAGCGAGCCTCCGCAGAACTGCGACTGAAAGGCCCCGTCATCATCGAGGCGCGACGTGTCGAGCAGGGCCACGACGAATGGGTACCGGCCGCTCTCGGCCTGCTCGCCGTTCACGACTCGTGGAGCCAGGCGCGGTGCGGATGACGCGTGTGCCGGTGACGAGAGGCTGAACAGGGCGATCGCGCAGGTCATCGTGGCAAGCGCTGCGCCCCATCTCGATGCCACGCCTCAACGGTACGTCATCTATGGCTCGCCATGGACGATCCTGGGATTCGACCGCGCGGTGCCGACGGCTGTTCGTGCCGTGGCGAAGCAGGAGTAGGCATCGGTGCGTAGGCCCGTCACCGTCACCCGGTTATCGCGCACCGGCCCCGATCGACCGGGCCCCCCGCCGAGCGGAAGGCACGCCACGCGCTGCCCGAGCACGGGCAACCCGTTTCCGTCCGCCCCGCGAACCGAGAAGCGAGCGGTCCCGTGGCTCCCCGTTGCGACCGAAGTGATTCGGCCAGGGTCTGGGAGCGCATCGGGCGCCACGATGACCGGGGCCGCGGCCGAGGAGTTGCCGAGGGGTCCGGCGGCGATACCGGTGACGGAGTATTCGGCGCCATTTGCCAGGCCGCCCATGACGCAGAAGCCCGTGTGCGTGACGGGCCCGGGCGTCGCGAAGCAGGTCGTGACCTCGCCGGTGACGGTGTTGGTCGCGGTTGCCGCGAAGGTGGTGATCGCGGCTCCGTCCGGCGCGGCGAGAAACACGACCCTGGCGGCGGATGAGAGCGGCTCAACCGTGACCTGGGGCGCGAGCTCGGGGGCGATCGATGGAAGCGCCCGCTGCTCGATCAGGAAGTTCGTCATGGCCGAGACCCGCGTGTACACGCCGGGATGCCGGGAGGCGCACTCCTCGCCCCAGCTCACGATCCCGATGAGGCGGGCCCCGGGCCCCTCGCCTGCGATGAGCGGACCGCCGGAGTCGCCCTGGCAGGAATCGACGATCTCACCGGATCCGCGAACCCCTGAGGCGCAGAGCATGCTCGCAACGTCCGCATCGGCCGGCTCGTACCCCTCGAACCGGACCCCCGAAACCGAGTACTTGCCGGTCTTGCTGCAGGCAGTGTCAGGAAACACGACGACTCGGCCCACCCGCAGCGTCTCGGGGAAGGCGTTGCCGTCCGCGGAGAGGTTGCCCCAGCCGATGACCTGGGCCGACGTCCCCGGCTCCGTGTACGTCTTCGCCTCGTCCGCAGTGACCGGCAGGATCAGCGGCACGTCGTTGACGGGCTCAGCCAGGGTCAGGACCGCGACGTCATTCGTCCAGACGAGGAGCTTGAATTGGGGATGCACGGCAATCGACGCGACGGGCACGAGGCGCAGTGCGTCGGAGCGCAATGCCCGCCCGATGCCGACGGCGATCTGCGCGGGCGATGCCGTCACGCCTGTCGCAGGATCGACGACGCAGTGGGCGGCGGTGACGACCGTGGTCGGCGTCGTGAGCGCTGCCCCGCAGAACTGCGACTGGAAGATGCCGTCGACCGCGAGGCGATCGGTGGAGATGAGCGCGGCCATGTAGTCGAACTGCCCCGCCGGGGTCTCGTCACCGTTGACAATCCTGGGTGCGGAAGGCGTGGTGCCGAACGCCTGAGTAGAAGTGCCGGCCAGAACGACCCCGATCGCCGCCGCAGCCAGTGCTGCCCCCACGCCAACCACTGAACGTCTGCGTCGCTCCCTCATCCGTGCACGCTACGTCGGCAAAACCAATCGCCCGGTTCGCGAAAGCAGACCGTGCCCGAGGTGTGAGTATTCGTGCATGGATCCCCGCAGAACGGCCTTGATCACCGGACCGACGGCAGGCATCGGCGCCGCCTTTGCCCGAGCGCTCGCTGCCAGCGGGCATGACGTGGTGCTCGTCGCTCGCGATGGCGGACGCCTCACCGCGCTCGCCGACTCGCTGGCGACCGCCCACGGGGTCGGCACCGAGGTGATCGTCGCCGACCTGTCGCAGCCGGACGGGCTGGCTGCGGTCGCGGCACGGCTCGCCGACCGCGATCGTCCAATCGACGTGCTGGTGAACAATGCCGGTTTTGGGGTCAAGAGCAGTTTCGGACGAAGCGATGTCGAGGACGAGCAGCGGATGCTCACCGTGCTCGTGACCGCGGTGATGCGACTGACCCACGCCGCAATCCCGCCGATGCTCGAGCGCGGATCGGGTTCGGTGATCAACGTGAGCAGCGTGGCCGGGTGGATAACCGGGGGCACCTATTCGGCGGCCAAGGCCTGGGTCACCGTGTTCTCCGAGAGCCTCAGCGCAGAGTTCGCCGGCAGCGGCGTCCGGGTCACGGCGGCCTGCCCCGGCTTCGTCCATACCGAATTCCACGAGCGAGCCGACATGGACATGTCTTCGGTGCCCACCTGGATGTGGCTCGAGGCCGATGCGGTTGCGAGGCAGGCGCTGGGCGACAGCGAGCGCGGCCGGGCGCTGAGCGTCACGGGTCTGCAATACAAGGCGTTTTCCGCGTTGCTCCGGCATGCGCCCCGGGTGATCGTGCGGCGAGTGGGCGCGGCACGGTCGACATCGGGAAGGTTCGCCAGACGGTAGATCGGCCGCCGTGATGCGAGGAGCCATCTCGGCGATTTTCCCGATAACCGTCATAGTTCATGCGACCTTTCTTCTGCTAACCTCCGCAACATGGGGGATTCTTCACCGGCCGACGTCTCGACGGGCCGCCTGCCCCAAGCGCGCGCAGTGCGGAACACCGAACTCATGCTCGATTCGTCGACCCGGGCTCTCGCAGCGAATGGCTGGGCCTCGTTCACGCTCGCTCGCGTCGCTCGCGAGATGGGTAT
>WLND01000246.1 GCA_009726075.1 Actinomycetota bacterium | reverse complement strand
GCTCGCCGTCGGCCTGGGCCTGTCGATGGTGGCCGGTGCCTCCACCCGGTGGACAACGGCCTCCGCCTGGACGGCGTTGTCCGCGCGCCTGCTCGAGGCGCTCGCGGCCATCGACCCGCCGCAGGGTCCACCGGCGGACGATGCCCGGAGCTGGCGCGCGCGGGTCACGATCCCGAACAGCCCCAGTGCCCTTGCGCGGCTTCTCCGGGTGCTGTCGCTGCTGCAGGTCAACGTGGTGAGCGTCTTCAGCGTGCGCCTCGGCGTGGACGCCCAACTGGTCGATCTCATCCTCCAGGGCCCGGGCGACCTCGGCCGGGCCACGATCGTCCACGGACTTGATTCAGTGGCGTCCAACGTGATCGTTGCGCGCGGCGCCGAGCATGACGCCGAGGACATCGCCACCCGTGTGCTGAACATGAGTGCAGACCTCGTGGGCCGTCCTGATGCGGCGCCTCAGGCTGCCGCCGACCTCGTGCTCGCCGACTCTTGGGAGGTCGTCGGAGCGGCCGACGGCGACGACACGTCGTCCAGCGTTCTGCGCCTGCAGTGGACCCTTGAGCAGCACGTCCTCCTGCGACGGGCAGGCGCGCCGTTCACGTCGACTGAGCACAATCGGGCCTCCGCCCTCCTCGCCCTCGTCGCAGCGCTCGCCGAGTCCAGGGGTCTCGAGGAAGGCTACGGCTGGGCGATCGAATTACGCGATGGCGCACGCGTGTGGATCAGGCTCGCTCGTCCTGAGGATTCGATCGGTGTCGCCGCCATGCACGAGCGATGCTCGGAGCGGTCGCGGTATCAGCGCTACTTCACGCCGATGAACTCCTGGCGTGAGGAAAACCTCCGCCGTATCTCGGGAGGGCACCGGGGCGCCACCCTCGTCGCGACCTCCGAGAAGGGCGACATCGTCGCGCTCGGCAACGTGTTCCCGATCGGCCCGGACGACGCCACCGGGGCGGAGATCGCCGTGATCGTCGATGATGCGTGGCATGGACTCGGCCTCGGGCGGCACCTGCTCGTGCGCCTGGTCGAGGTGGCACGGACCTTGGGCTTCGCCACGCTCCTCGCCTATGTGCTCACCGAGAACCGCGTGATGACGGGGCTCCTCGAATCGCTCGACCTCGGCTGGCAGTTCGATCACGTGCATGATCTGGGGCCATCAGTGCTGTGCATGCGTGCCCAGCTCGACACGGGCGCCGGGTCGTGATCGAGGCAACGTCCGGCGAGATCATGCAACGTCCGTCGGAAGGTTCGTCGCAATCGAGCGCTTCGCGACCGATGAGCCCTTCTTCGCGGACCGGTATCGGACGGGCCTGGGACGTTCTTGCCGTCCTGGCGATCAGCGTGTTCACCGCATTCCTCTCGGGGTCCCGGCAGTGGACCGGGTTCAACTCGCCGGATTCGGAGTTCTACGCATCGATCGCGGCGTTCGGCACCGATGTCGTCGACCGGTCGCTCGAGCCCGCGTACTACTGGACGAGGCTGGGCTACATCGCCCCGGTGCGCGGCGCGATCGGGTGGCTCGGGCCCTGGGCCGGTTTCGCGCTCTGGCGCTTCGTCCTCATCCTCGTCATCGTCGGTTCGGTCTACTGGCTCGTGCGGCAGGTGAGCTCGCGATCACTCGCGGTGGTTCTTGCCACTGGAGTGTCGCTCAGTACGGTCGTCCTGAGCTTCGTCGGAAACACGTATCTCACCGGCACGGTTCTGGCCGCCACGATCCTCATGCTCGCCCTTGGGGTCTGGTGCATCGAGTCCACCGCCCGTCGCCCGTGGCTGCCTGCCGCCCTGTCGGGGGTTGTCGGAGCCTGGCTCGTCATGCTGAATCCGTATGCGCTGTTCCTCGGCCTCGCGATGTGGCTCGGCATCCGATTCATCGGCCTGGTCACGGCTGACGACGGTCGTTGGGCGGCCCTGGCCCGCGATGCGGCAGCGGCTGCGCTGGGCATGATCGCTGGTACTGCGGCGTTCATCGGTATCGGTCGAATCATGTTCCCGGGGCGCGACTGGATCGGCACCTACCTCGACTGGAACAGCCGGCTCGACTACGTCGACTTCATCGGCGACCCCGATGTCTGGACCCACGATGTCTCACTCCTCGTGCCCGCCGCAGCAGTGGCAATAGCGGTCATATCGGTCGCGGCGACCCGCGCCAGCCGGGTGTCGCTCGTCGCGGTCGCAGTGGGGGCCATCAACATTGCCTACTCGTACGCCTTCTTCCGGCTCGTACCCGGACCCTGGCTTGAGGCACCGACCTACGTGGCCAAGCTGTGGCCGGGAGCCCTCGTCGCAGTCGCACTCAGCTTTGCCGCGATTGCCGGCAAACGCCGTCTTTCGCCGGTGGCGTGGATCCTGGCCCTTGGCTTCGTCCCGCTCCTCCTGTGGTCGGGTCGCTGGGAGACGACCCTGGACGCGACCACTGCGCTGACCATCGTCGTGGCGACGGTCGCCGTGTTCGCGGCCGCGGCGCTTGCCTGCCGACGCGGTACCGGAGTCGTCGCATCGATCATGGTGGTGCTCTCAATCGGCGTCGCGCTCGTCGGCGCCCAGGTGCTCCAAAATGGGCGGGGCCTGATTGGCATCTACGGCCAGTTCCCGCTGCGCGCGGCCTTCGTCGACTTCAACGGCGAGCAGCTCATGACCGCGAAAATCGCTGCAGAGCAATGGGTTCTGGACCATACGGCTGCCGGCGACAGGATCGGGATCTGGACAGATCCGGATCGAATGATGGCGCAGATCGCGGCGATGCAACTGTGGGGTGCCTACAACAATGTCTCAACCGGGCCGGTCCTGAATACGGCCGAGGTCAAGGAGCTCGAGCGGATCAGGCCCACGGCGCTGGCAATGTATGCGCCGACGCGGGCTCAGGTCGCCACGTTCTGGGGCAGCATTCCGCCGTGGGCGCTGCCGTCCGACCCTGAGTGCACGACCGTGTCATTCCCGGGCATCGGCGTTGAGGATTCCTTCGTCTGCGTGACAAAACTCAACTGGGTCGGCTAACCCCCACCCCCGGTCGTTTCGTCCACTATCGGGCTCAAATGACCGGGGCAGGAGCTCGGTCGTTTCGTCCACTATCGGGCTCAAATGACCGGGGGGGGGGACGGAGGTGTTGGGGGCGATCAGCGTGATTCGAGGGCGTCTCGGATCGGCACGAGCTTCGCCGTCGACTCGGCGAGCTCGAGGTCAGGGCTTGACCCGGCGACGATGCCGCACCCGGCGAACGAGCGCACGGTGCCCGCCACCTCATCGACCTCGGCGCAGCGCAGGGCAATGCCGAACTCACCATCGCCATTCGCGTCGAACCAGCCGACCGGGCCGGCGTAGCGTCCGCGATCCATGCCCTCGATCTCGCGAATGACGGACAGGGCCCGTTCGGTCGGGGTTCCGCAGACAGCAGCGGTCGGGTGGAGGGAGGCGGCGAGGGCGAGCACCGACGCCTGGTCGGCGAGCCGGCCGGTCACGTCGGTTGCCAGATGCTGCACATTGGCGAGCGCGAGGACCCGCGGCCCCTCGGGCACGTCGAGGTCGGTGCAGTGCGCAGCGAGGGCTCGCGCCACCGAGCGCACGGCGTACTTGTGCTCCTCGAGGTCCTTGCCGCTGTCGAGGAGTGCCAGCGCCAGGCCCGCATCCGCGGCCTCGTCCCCTTGCCGGCGGACGGTTCCGGCAAGCACGCGACTGGTCACCAGATCGCCGGTGCGGCGCACGAGCAGTTCGGGGGTGGCCCCGACGAGTCCGGCGACCGCGAACGTCCAGCATGTCGGGTAGCGCTCGGCGAGGTTGACGAGCAGGTGGCGTGGGTCCAGGGTCCCGTCGATCTGCGCGAGGACGTCGCGAGCGAGCACCACCTTGTCGAGTTCGCCGGCCGAGATGCGGTCGATCGCCTCGGCGACCGATGCCTGCCACTCCAGCGGACTGCGGGATCCCTGCGACCAGCGCACGGCCGTGGGCTGATCTGGGACCGACACCGGCAGGAGCGCCTTGCGCGGATCGGCGTCCGAGCCGGTGACGGTGACCCACGCCTGGCCGCCACGGCGGCCGACGATGACCTTCGGCACGATGATGATCGACGTGCCGGGGTCAGGATCGAAGGCGAATGAACCGAAGGCGACCGGACCCGAGCCGGGCAGTGCCACGGTGTCATCGACAACGGCCGCGGCGCACCATTTC
>WLND01000245.1 GCA_009726075.1 Actinomycetota bacterium | reverse complement strand
TGGAGCAACGGACGTATCCGGACTCTATTCACTGCTGCGCAACGGGAATCCTGCGCCGCACGGTGGTTTCATTCGCGTCCCGAGCCTGGGCATCGCCCTGGCTTCGGCCAGCCCGGAACTCTTCCTGGAGCGCAGCGGTGACGACCTGAAGTCCGGGCCGATCAAGGGCACCGGGAAGACACCAGGTGACCTGCTCGCCAAGGACGAGGCGGAGAACATCATGATCGTCGACTTGATGCGCAACGACTTTTCCAGGATCTGCCGAACCGGATCTGTTGCGGTGCCGTCGCTCCTGAGGGTCGAGCATCATCCGGGCCTCGTCCATCTCGTGTCCGACGTAACCGGCGAGCTGAGTCCCGACGTCGGCTGGAAGGGAATCTACGACGCTACTTTTCCGCCGGGGTCGGTAACCGGGGCGCCGAAGTCGAGCGCGCTGCGGCTCATCGATGCCCTTGAGTCGACCCCGAGAGGTCCGTACTGCGGCGCATTCGGGTGGGTTGACGCCGATGCCCGAACCGCGAGTCTCGGCGTGACCATCCGGACCTTCTGGACGGAGGGCGACATCCTCAAGTTCGGGACCGGCGCCGGCATCACGTGGGGCTCCGATCCCGCGGCCGAATGGCGCGAGACGCAATTGAAGGCGGAACGGCTTATTTCGCTGGCGAGTGGCGTGTGGCAGGGTGATGCCTCGTGATGATCTGGGTCGGCGACAGGAGTCTGGGCAGCATCGTCCCGCAGGAGGAAGCGCTTGTCAGCGTCCTCGACCACGGCTTCACGGTGGCGGACGGTGTGTTCGAAACCCTGAAGGTCGCCCACGGCTGGCCCTTCGCTCTGACCCGGCACCTAGCCCGACTCGATCGTTCCGCGGCGGCGCTGGGCCTCGAGCTGCCCGACCACGAGGTCATCCGCGACGCGATCGGCGAGGTGCTGTTTGCGAATGCGCCGCTGATGGGTACCCATGCTCGCCTGCGCATCACGTACACGGGCGGCCCCGGGCCGCTGGGAAGCGATCGAGGAAGCGCCCTGCCGACGCTGGTCGTCGCCGTTGCGAGGAGTGCCATCTGGCCCGAGGCCACGACCCTCGCAACCGTGCCCTGGGCTCGCAATGAACGATCGGCGGTCGCGGGAGTCAAGACCACCTCGTACGCCGAGAACGTCGTGGCCCTGAAGTACGCCCTCGACCGAGGCGCCAGCGAGGCGGTCCTCGCCAACACCCGGGGCGAACTCTGCGAGGGCACCGGCACGAATATCTTCGTGGTCGTCGACGGCGAGGTGCTCACGCCGCCGCTCGAGAGCGGTTGTCTCGCCGGCATCACCCGCGAGCTCGTCCTCGAGTGGTTCGACGTCACGGAACGTGCGCTGCCCTACGACGTCCTCGAGTTGGCCGATGAGGTGTTCCTGACCTCCTCGACTCGCGATGTGCACCCCGTTGTTCGCGTCGATGAGCGAACGTGGGACGACCCAGGACTCATTGCGTCGCGACTGCGCGAGGAGTTCATCGCGAAATCGGTCGTGGACGTCGACCCGTGATGCCTACCTGATCCCCGGACGCACCCCCACGCATGACAGCGGCCCCCTGCCGAAGCAGGGGGCCGCTGTGTGTCGAACCGTGGTTACTTGCCCTGGTAGGTGCGAGTAACGACGTAGGGCGCCCACGCATTCGCAACGCCTGGTGCATTGCCGCGGACGCTGCACTGCCCGCGCTTCTTGATCTTCAGCGTGACTGCGCCACTGGACGGGAAGCCCAGGGTGCAGATCTTGTTCTTGCCCTTGGTGATGCGCCACACGATGTTCTGACCCGCGTTGGTATCGCCCTGCTGCGGGGATTCCATCGTGAGGGTCTTGCCCACGTTGATGCGGCCCGACTGCGGCGCCGCAAGGATTGCCGTCTGCTGGCCGAGGCCGGTCGTGACGGTGTAGCCGTACTTCGCCGGGGCGTAGCCATTGCCGCCGGGGCTGGTCGCCACGATGTTGCAGGTGGCGTTGGACGCATCGACGACGAGCGTGAGGCCCGAGGTCTGGCACGGTCCGGTGTCGGTCAGGGTCACTGCCGCGCCCGACAGGGTCGATGCGGTGAATGTGATGGTCGTGCCGTTGCTCACCGTGTAGGTGCCGTTCGGCGCCCAGGTGCCGAAGCCCGGCTGCGTGAGCGTGATGACGTCAGTCGAGACAGGTCCCGCGATGATCGTCACCTGATTGCTCGTCGAGCCGGTGCCGCCCTGGTTTGTCGTGTAGTTCGCGCCGATCGAGACGCTACCGGCGACGGTCGGGGTCCACTGAGTCTTTGCGACGCCATTGACGATGGGGATCGAGGAGCTGATCGGCGTGCCGTTCAGCGTGAATCCGACCGACCCTTGGACATTTGCCGGGTAGACATTGGCCTGCAGGGTGGCAGGTACACCCACCGTGAATGTCGGCGGGAGGCTCAGGGCGATCGGGACGCCGCTCGTGGTCGCGATGACGATGTCCTGAGCAGAGGTTGAGGTCAGTGCGTTGGTGTCGCCGGAGTACACCGCCTGGAAGGTGAAGGAGCCCGACGCGGGCGCTGTCCAGCGCCAGTAGGCATAGGACGAGCCGCCCCCGGCGTTGGGGGTAAGCCCCAATGTCTGGAGGGTGGCCCCGTTGGCATCCTTGACGATGACGCTCCCGGTCGGGGCGTACACGCTCCGTGACTGCGACTGGACGGTCACGGTGATCTGGGTGGCGACACCGACCGTGACCGAGTTCGGGGCGGTGACGACGGAACTCGTCGGGACCTGCGAGATTGCGACGTTCGGCAATGGAATGGTTCCGCAGAGCGAGCCGACAAGGGACGATTGGATTTCGGCATTTGTGACCGAGCCAACCGTGGGGGGCGCCCACAGGATGGTCGCGTTGCCATTGCTGTCGGACGATGCCGGGTTCGAGGTAACGACATTGCCGTTCACCGTGGCCTGCAATTGGACGTTGCCGCCCGGGCAGAAGTCAGTGACGGTGATCGTCTGCGTGACGCCGACGTAGCCGTTCGCGAGACCCGACGCGCTCGTCGCCTGGGCGGGCGCTGCTGCTACCGCGATGGTGCCGAGCAGCAGGGCCGAGGCGGCCGCCGCCCGAGTCAGATTGCCGCGAAGGCGGCGAGTTTCACGCATGGGTGCGCTCCCTGGGGGTTGTAGTTGTCATCACCGTACGCCCGGGATGGTGTTATTCGCGGTATTTGCAGTGGGAAACCATCACTACAGGTCTCGAACCCGATTGGTGCGCCCGCGAGCGGGGGAGCCGCTGATTCGGCAGACTGCGTTGGGATAGGCTTCGGGAACTCCGGGCGATTGGCTCAGCGGTTAGAGCACTCGCTTCACACGCGAGGGGTCACTGGTTCGAATCCAGTATCGCCCACCGGAATGGCAACGCAGTTCGAGTACCGGGCGATCCAGTCGCTGGGGTACGGTTCGCCGATGACCGCTCCGATTACCCCCTCATCCAGTAAGCCGACACTCCGCGCGAGTGGTCGGTCTGCCCTGGGCAGGGCGGGCGTCAGCGTGGCCCTGTCTGTCGCGGTGGTAGCCGCCAGCGGTGGGTATGCGGTCTCCGAAGCGGTCGCATCGACTCCTGCTGACGCGGCACGTCATGCCGGGCCCGGTCCGCACCTGCGCGATGCGAGGGACGACTCCGGCCGCGAGACTCCCGCGCCTACGCCGGAGACGCCCGCAGCCCCTGATAGCCCAGCAGCGCCTCCTGCAGCGCCTCCCGCAGCGCCCCCCGCTGCCCCGACGCCGACGCCGTCGCCAACCGCGTCCAAGGAGCCCGACTCAACGACTGTCCTCGCTGCGCTGCTCGCGCTCATCAAAGTGCAGCCTCCGTCGCCCCCGGAGAAGACCGTGGACCCACCGCCGGTGAAAGTTCTCGATAAGGCTGACGAGCCAAAACCAGGCGAATCAAAGGTCCTCATCGGCGGGCTGGTCGCGGATTGCACGAACGTGAAGAGCAATACGGGCGTTGTCACGGCGTGCGGCACGACGACGAACCCACCGGAGACGGGGAAGACCTCCGACCCCGTGAAGAAGCTCTACTGCAATTCCCTTGTCAAGGACAGAAGTGCCGCCGTCGTCACGTCTCCGCCGGTGCCAAGGTTCGGATTTGCCCCAGGCCTCTACGTACAGGTGCTCGACGGCATGATCAGTCTGTCG
>WLND01000244.1 GCA_009726075.1 Actinomycetota bacterium | reverse complement strand
GCACCCTCGACACCGCGAAGGAGCTCCCGACCAGGCCGGTGCTCTTCAGCAAGCCCGGCACTGCGGTTGTCGGCCCGGGCGAGCCGATCCAGCACAACGGGGCGATGACTCAGCAACTGGACTGGGAGTGCGAGCTCGCCGTGGTCATGGGCCGCGTGGCCCGCAATGTCTCCGAGGCGGAGGCGCTCGACTACGTGTTCGGCTACAGCATCGTCAACGACATCAGCGCGCGTGATCAGCGGCGATCAGGCCAGTGGTTCTTCTCCAAGGGTCAGGACAGCTACGCGCCGTTCGGCCCGATGATCGTCACGACCGACGAGATCACCGATCCCCATACGCTCAGGCTGAGCCTCACGGTGAACGGCGACCAGCGGCAGGACGGCAACTCCACGCACATGCTGTTCAAGATCCCGGTGCTCATCGCCGACATCACGTCCGGGGTGACCCTCGAGCCCGGCGATGTCATCGCAACGGGCTCCCCGCAGGGGGTCGGGGCGGCAATGGATCCGCCGACGTTCCTGCAGCCCGGCGACGTGGTCGCCTGCACGATCGAGGGGATAGGCACCCTAGAAAACCCGGTAGTAGCCGTCTAACCTCCCCGCCATTTCGTCCACTATCGGGCGCAAATGACCAGGGATTGGGTCGCTGGGGTCGAATTCGTTCATCCTGTCCGGCGCCCTCGGCGACGCCACCAGCATCCCGGTCGGTTGAGCCGGATAGTGGATGAAATGACCGGAGGGGCTACGAACCGCGAGCGATCCAGGCGTCGATGTTGTCCTGAGCCTCGGCGAGCGTGGTCGAGTCGCCGTGGCCGGTGTGAACGATCGTGTCTCGAGGCAGGGCGAGGAGCCGCTCCCTGATCGACTGGGTGAGCGTGTCGAAATCGCTGTAGGACCTGCCGGTTGCCCCGGGACCCCCCGCGAAAAGGGTGTCGCCGCTGAACAGCACTCCGAGTTCGGGCACGTACAGGCAGACAGCACCGGGTGCATGGCCCGGTGTGTGCAGCACTCGCACCTCGGTCGCGGCAACGGTGATGACCTGGCCGTCGACGAGGGTGCCGGTCGGAGAGCGGTCCGGGTGCGTGAGATCCCAGATCGGCTGATCCGCGGGGTGCAAAAGGATCGATGCGCCGGTCGCATCGGCGAGGGCCGGTGCGCAGCGGACATGGTCATCATGGGCATGGGTGCAGACGATCGCAATGACGCGCCGACCCCCGACAAGCGCGACGATCGCCGGAACGTCATGGGGAGCGTCGATGACGATGCACTCGTCATCGTCGCCGACGACCCACACGTTGTTGTCGACGTCGAACGTCTCGCCGTCGAGTGAGAAGGTGCCGGACGTCACTGCGTGGTCGATGCGGACACTCATGGGAGCAGCACTACCGATCGCAGAACCTCGCCGTGGTGCATCTTGGTGAAGGCATCCTCGATCGAGGTCAGGGCGATCTCTTCAGTCACAAAGCGGTCGAGTGGCAGACGGCCTTGGAGGTAGAGGTCGATGAGCATGGGGAAGTCGCGGCTGGGCAGGCAGTCGCCGTACCAACTGGACTTTAGCGATCCACCTCGTCCGAAGACGTCGAGCAGCGGCAGGTCGACCCGCTTATCGGGCATCGGAACCCCGACCAAGACGACCGTGCCGGCGAGGTCGCGGGCGTAGAACGCCTGCGTCCATGTCTCAGGAGTCCCGACCGCGTCGATAACGACGTCGGCTCCGAAGCCTTCCGTGCATTCCCGGATGGCATCGACGACGTCGGCCTCCCGCGCGTTGACGGTGTGGGTCGCCCCGAACTCGCGGGCGATCTGCAACTTGCGGTCGTCGATGTCGACGGCAATGATGCGGGTCGCACCGGCGAGCACCGACCCGGCGATAGCGGCCGCGCCGACTCCACCGCAGCCGATCACGGCTACCGAGTCGCCTCGAGTGACCCCGCCTGTGTTGATCGCGGCGCCGAGGCCCGCCATGACACCGCAGCCGAGCAGACCGGCTACTGCGGGCGCCGCAAGCGGGCTGACCTTGGTGCACTGGCCCGCATGAACGAGGGTCTTCTCGATGAACGCGCCGATCCCGAGGGCGGGCGATAGGACGGTCCCGTCGGCCAGGCGCATCTTCTGGGTGGCATTGTGGGTTGCGAAGCACAGGTGTGGGCGGCCTCGGACGCATGACCGGCACTGGCCGCAGACCGCGCGCCAGTTGAGCACGACGTAGTCGCCCGGCTGGATATCGACGACACCGTCGCCGACCTCCTCCACGATACCGGCGGCCTCATGGCCGAGGAGGAAGGGGAAATCGTTGCTGATGCCGCCCTCGCGGTAGTGCAGGTCGGTGTGGCAGACGCCACAAGCCTGGATACGTACGACCGCCTCGCCGGGCCCGGGGTTCGGAACGATGACGGTTGCCAGCTCGACGGGTGCGCCGGCCCCTCGGGCGATGACGCCTTGAACCTCATGAGCCATTGTGGAAACGCCTTTCGTCGAAGCCTCGGTATGCACCGTGCTGCTGGTCTGAGGATGGAGTATCGCAGTGGCGGGCCGACCGAGTCACCCGATGGTGATTCCGCGGCGGAGCCGAGCGATCGGGGGAAGCTGGGCAGCACAGACGATGGCCAGGAGCAGGTACACCACGGTCCAGGACCCAGACCACTCGAGAACGACGCCGGTCAGCAGCGGGCCAAGGGCCGCGACGAGAAAGGTGACGGAAAAGGCCATAGCCGTCAGGCGGGCGGACGAGGCTCCGTCGCGCGAGTACTCGCTGAGCATCGCAAGGGCAATCGTGAATCCTCCGCTGTGGGATAGGCCAAAGGCCATGAGGACGGCGACCGGCAGGAAGTCCGGGGCAAATGCAATCGACAGGAGCGCAGCTGTCGAGAGGACGACGGTCGAACCGAACAGGGTGCGGCGAGCCGAGATGCGCTGAGCAAGCGGGGGCAGGAGCAGCGCCGCCACGATCTGGGAAACCGAGAACAGACCGAAGAGCACGCCGCTGTCGACGGGGCTCCAGCCGCGATCCGCGTAGGAAGGGTCGAGCCACGCGATCGCGCTGTAGAAGACGATGGAGTTCAAGGTGAGATACGCGGTGAGCGCCCATGCGTTTGCGTCCCTCCACGGCAGCGCCCGGAGGCTCACCGACGCTGATGCATCCCGAGCGTCCGCGCTGCGACGATAGGGCCGCTCGACACTCGTCCACAGAAGCCATGCGAGTGCCGCAGGGATGGCCCAGACGGCCAGAGCGGTCGTCCACGAGCCGGTGAGCTGGGCGATGGGGACGGTGAGAGCGGCTGCGGCCGTGGCCCCGGCGAACATCGATGACGTCCAGAGGCCGGTGGCCATGCCGACTGCATCTGGAGCCTGCTCGCGGATGATCCCGGGGACAAGGCCGGCAGCCAGGGCGATTCCGACCCCGGCAAGGAGCGCGGACGCCGGCAGGACACCGGGCAGGGCGGCCCAGAGGCGGCTGCCCATCGCGACCACGAGCAGTGCCATTGCCAGCCAGACTGTCTGAGAACGGCCCACGCGGCGGGCGATGGCGGGCACGGCAAGGGCGAATGCCCCCATGCTGAGGACCGGCAGGGTGGTGAGCGCCCCGACGGCGATGTCGTTCATGCCGGTCGCGCTCTGGATGTCGACGACGACCGTGGGCACGCTTGTGAGGGCGGCTCGGAGGTTGAAGGCCACCAGGGCGATGGCCGAGAGCAGGAGAATTCGCTGTCGCCTGGCCGAGGGGGACGTCACGCCGTGATTGTTCCCGCGTACGCTCGCCGAGTGGACACAGGGGGTATGCCCTCACTCGGAGGGGGGCGCTCGCTCGCGGGTCCGTCCTTCCCGGACGACGATGGCAGCGCCGATCCGGTGCTGCGCAGGCTGCTTGCTCAGCGTGGGGGGTCCCTCGTCGAGGCGCTCCGGAGCCGGCGCCTGCTCGTTGCGGTCGTTGCGGTCGCAGACGAGGTGGACGAGTCGGGCGCCGACAAGAGCAGTCACATGGCCGTCGTGTCGATGATCAGTGCCTCGGGCGATAAGGGCCTGCTCGCCTTCACTGGCCTTGATTCGATGGCGAACTGGGATCCGACGGCGAGGCCGGTGCCCGTGACGGGGTCTGATGCGGCGGGGGCGGCCCTGGCCGATGGCGCTCAGGCACTGGTTATTGATGTGCAGGGCCCCGTACGTGCGGTC
>WLND01000243.1 GCA_009726075.1 Actinomycetota bacterium | reverse complement strand
TCATCGACAAGCTGAGCCCTGACGATCTTGCGAAGGGCCGCACGATCGCGGGCACCGGCACGATCACCCCTGACGGCGCGGTCGGCGCGATCGGCGGCATCCGCCAGAAGCTTGCCGGGGCACGCAACAAGGGCGCCGAACTGTTCTTGATGCCCGCGGTGCACTGCAAGGAGGCCAGCGGTCATGTGCCGGACGGGCTCACTGTGGCTGCCGTCAGCACGGTCGCCGAGGCTGTGACTGCGGTCAATGCGTGGACCGGCGGAGGTGCACCAATTGGGTGCCCCGCCGAAGAGGGCTAGCAGCAACCTCTCGGATTGCGCACGCTTGGCATGGCGGGTGCTGCGAAGGTTGGGTGCGTGCCGTAGGTTCAATATGTGACGTTTGAGATGCCAGAGACCACCGACCAGCAGGCACCAGCGCAGCGGCGAGGCGGGGTGCTGCTCCCGACGCTCATCGTTCTCGGGGTGATCGTCATTGCCTTCGTCATCTTCACGGGCTACTACACCGACTTCCTGTGGTTCGACTCGGTCGACAAGACCGAGGTCTTCACGACGCAGCTCGTGACCAGGGCCATTCTGTTCGCAGGCTTCGGCGGCCTCATGTTCGGCGCGACCGCCATTGTCATGTGGCTGGCCTGGCGCACTCGGCCGACGTTTCGGGGCATGACCCCGGAGCAGGCGAGCCTTGAGCGGTACCGCGCGTCCATCGAGCCTTACCGCGTGAAGTTCATGTTCGTGGTGGCGATCGTCCTCGGATTGCTCGCTGGGCTCACAGCCTCGGGAGAGTGGGGCACCTACCTGCTGTGGCGCAACGCGACGTCATTTGGGATCAATGACCCGCAATTCGGGCTCGATCTGTCGTTCTACACGTTCACGCTGCCGTTCATTCGATTCCTCATCGGGTTCGGATTCGCAGTGCTCTTCATCGCGATCATCGCCACCGTCGTCGTGCAGTACCTGTACGGCGGGCTCAGGCTGCAGCCGAAGGGCGACCGTGCCTCGAAGGCGGCGCAGATCCAGCTCTCGGTGCTCATCGCCCTGCTCCTGCTCCTCAAGGCAGCGTCGTACTGGTTCGACCGCTACGGCCTGGCGATCAAGAGCGAGAGCCTCGTCACCGGGTTCACCGGCCTGAAGTACACCGATGTCAATGCGGTGCTGCCGTCGCTCAATATCCTCACCTTCGTTGCGCTCATCGTGGCCGTTCTGTTCATCGCGAACATCTTCCGCCAGTCCTGGGCGATCCCGATTATTGGTCTTGGCCTCATGATCCTCACGAGCATCGTCGTCGGCACGATCTACCCGATCATCGTCCAGCAGTTTCAGGTGCGGCCGAGCGAGCTCGTCCGGGAGACCCCTTACATCCAGCGCAACATCGACGCGACCCGTGATGCGTATGACATCAACGATGCCGAGATCGTCGACTATCCCGGCACCGTCGACCCGCCGACGCCCGCGGTCCTTGAGGCAAGCCAGGGCACGCTGTCGAATATCCGACTGCTCGACCCGGCTGTTGTCTCGCCCACCTATAACCAGCTGCAGCAGATCCGCGGCTACTACTCGTTCAACAACAAGCTCGATGTGGATCGCTACGAGGTCAATGACGAGCAGCGGGGCGCAGTCGTCGCAGTGCGCGAGATCAACCTCGCAGGCATCTCGGAGGGCCAGCGCAACTGGACGAATGA
This sequence comes from Actinomycetota bacterium, assembly GCA_009726075.1. GTDB lineage: Bacteria > Actinomycetota > Actinomycetes > S36-B12 > S36-B12 > WLND01. Next base: position 2,489 of record WLND01000243.1, on the reverse strand, counting down.
TCGCGCTGTCTTCACCCATGGTTATGGCTTCGTCTCCGCCTACGACAACACCGCGCTCACCAATGGGCAGCCGGACTTCTTCGAGAGCGATATCCCGCCGGTTGGCGCGCTCGATGTCGTTGAGCCGCGGGTCTACTTCGGCGAGCTATCGCCGATCTACAGCATCGTCGGCGCCCCGAAGGGCTCGACGCCTGTCGAACTCGACTACCCGGACGATGCGAGCCCGACCGGTCAGAAGACGAACACCTATCAGGGCACGGGCGGTGTGAGCATCGGCTCGCCGCTCAACAAGCTGCTGTTCGCCACGAAGTTCCAGGACACGAACATCCTGCTCTCCGACCTGGTGAACCCGGATTCGAAGATCCTCTATGACCGCGACCCGCTCACGCGGGTCGAGAAGGTCGCCCCGTGGCTGACGCTCGATCAGGATCCGTATCCGGTGGTCGTCGATGGACGTATCAAGTGGATCATCGACGCCTATACGACGTCCAACGACTACCCCTACTCGAGCCGCGTGTCGCTCTCGGACGCGACCAGCGACGCGACGACGACCAGGACCCTGCCGGGCGGCCTTCTGCCCCAGGACCAGCTCAACTACATGCGCAACTCGGTCAAGGCCGTCGTGGACGCCTACGACGGCACCGTGACCCTCTACGCATGGGATCCCACCGATCCGGTGCTCCAGACGTGGATGAAGGCGTTCCCAGGCGTCGTCGTGCCGACGAGCGGCATGTCAGACCAGCTCATGGCCCACGTGCGCTACCCGCAGGACATCTTCAAGGTCCAGCGGGTCGTCCTGAGTCGCTACCACGTCACGGACCCCGCAACCTTCTATAACGGAACCGACGTGTGGATCGTGCCGTTCGATCCCACCGTGTCGCCGGCCCAGGTGTTCCAGCCGCCGTACTACCTCACCCTGCAGATGCCGGGCCAGGTGGAGCCGGCGTTCTCGCTGACCACGACGTTCGCTCCGCAGCGCCGCCAGACCCTTGCGGCGTTCATGGCGGTCGATTCTGCGCCTGGGAGCGACTACGGCCAGATACGCGTGCTGCAACTCCCGAGCAACACGACCATTCCCGGACCGCAGCAAGTCCAGAACAACTTCGAATCCGACCCCCTCGTGAGCTCGCAGCTGAGCCTGCTGCGTCGTGGCGGCTCCGACGTCGAGCTCGGCAACCTGCTGTCGCTTCCGTTCAACGGGGGCCTGCTGTACGTGGAGCCTGTCTTCCTCAGGGCCACGACCGACGGCTACCCCCTGCTGCGCAAGGTGCTCGTCGGGTACGGCTCGAACGTCGCCTTCGAGGACACCCTTGACGTGGCACTTGCCAAGGTCCTCGGGTCAAACCCGGACGCGACGGCCGAGCCGGTGCCTGGTGAGGGGACCGGAGGCGGCACCGATGGTGGCACAACGCCGACACCGCAGCCGACGACCCCAGCGCCGTCCGGCGACCCCGCGACCGATCTCGCGATCGCGATCGCGCAGGCTCAGGCGGCGTACGAGGCCGGGCAGCTCGCGCTCACGACCGGCGACTTCAGCGCCTACGACATCGCGCAGAAGCAACTGGCAGCCGCCCTCCAACGGGCAGCCGAGGCCCAAGCGGCACTCACCGGCGAGACGACCCCAGCCCCCGCCGCGTCAGCCTCGCCGGACGCAGGTGCGGCGGCCTAGCCATGCCGGGTGACGCCGTCTACTGGGACGACCGTTATCGCACGATCGGCCACGCGAACGCGAGCTGGTACCAGCACCGTCCGGTCTTGAGCCTTCGACTCATCGAGGAGCTCGAGGTGGGGGAGGATGCCGCGATCGTCGACGTGGGCGGGGGCGCATCGGCCCTCGTCGAGTGCCTGATCGACGATGGCTACATCGATCTCACGGTTGTCGACATCAGTGCCGATGCGCTCGAGCAGGCCCGGGCGCAAATCCCGCATAGCCATGTCGAGTGGGTCCACGCTGACGTACGCATATGGCAGCCGACCCGGGTCTACGAGGTCTGGCACGACCGGGCGACCTACCACTTTCTCACCGATGCGGCCGATCAGGCCAGGTACTGGCAGACGGCCCGTGAGCACGTGCACGCCGGTGGTTTCGTGATCGTGGCCGTGTTCGCGGAGGACGGGCCAACAGAGTGCTCCGGGCTGCCGGTCAAGCGCTCCACGGTGGCCGAGCTGGTCGCTGCGATGGGGGAGGGGTTCGACGTGGTGAAGTCGGAGGATGAATTCCACCTCACGCCGGGTGGCGCTGTGCAGCCGTTCCACTGGGTGGTGGCAAAGCGCGTCTGACCGCACTGAACGCCCGACGATTTGGTGATCGTGCGATCAGCACGTATTGTTTGCGAAGTAAGAAAGCGACGCGGGGTGGAGCAGCTCGGTAGCTCGCTGGGCTCATAACCCAGAGGTCACAGGTTCAAATCCTGTCCCCGCTACCAGCCAAACGTGCTCACGCACAGTTTGAACAAGGCCTCCCAGAGGAATCTGGGGGGCTTTGTGCG
>WLND01000242.1 GCA_009726075.1 Actinomycetota bacterium | reverse complement strand
CCCCCTCTCCGTCGGCCCCCATTGCCCCCCCCCCCCCCCCCGTGCCCCCCCCCCCCCCCCCCCCCCCCCCCCCCCGGGAGGGGGGAGCGGCGGTTTTGGAGGGGCGGGGCTGGGTGCCGTGCCGCGGCCGGTCTGCGGCAGGATTTGGCGGGTCGCGCGCGGGGGCCATCCGGGGCACCCCATGCCAATCAGAAAGTGGGTTTGCCGCCATGGACCTTGGTTCCGTCAACTGGCTCGCCGTGGTCGCGAGCACCGTCGCCGCGTTCGTCGTGGGCGCCATCTGGTTTGGGCCGAAGACGTTTTTCCCGCTGTGGTGGAAGGCGATCGGACACGCGCCGGACGAGCAGCCGGGCGGCTCTCGTTCGATGGTCGTGACGTTCGGCCTGATTGCGGTCGCCGCGTTCGTTCAGGCAGTCGTGCTCGCGTTGATCATTGGCCTCATGCGGGCCAACGGCACTGACGTCGGCCTGGTGGCGGGTGCTGCGACCGGGCTTCTCATGGGCGTCGGCTTCGCCGCCACGACGTCGCTGGGCCACCGGTTGATGGGCGGCCAGGGTTTCGTTGTCTGGGCGATCGAGGTCGGCGGCGACATAGCGGCGCTCGTGGCCATGGGCGCGATCCTGGGAGCGTGGCAGTAGTCCTTCGGCCACACTGAAATGTCACACCATGATGTCATGGTTCAACCGTTGGATGTCGGATACGTCGCCGGGCCTTGGGGTCACAGCCTCTTGGTCACAGCCTCTTGGTCACGGCGGACGGTCCTCGGGGGCCGATTCTTGGCATGCGACACGGCTGGCGGAGCGCTACTTTGCGGGGGGCAGCAGCGCTCCGTCAGTTCGGACCGAACTCGGCGGCGTCACGACTGTCGGACCCGAAGGGTTAGATGGGCACCATGTCGATGATGCCGCCAGCTCTGTCCGAAATGTTCACCCTCGCTGCTTCGTCAGGTGATCCGATCACCGTCCACCGCCTAGGTTTCGGTGCCATGCGCATCACCGGGCCGGGCATCTGGGGCGACCCAGCTGATCGCGGTACAGCGATCGAGGTTCTGCGACGGGCCGTCGAACTCGGCGTCGACTTCATCGACACCGCAGACTCATACGGCCCCGCGGTCAGCGAAGACCTCATTCGCGAGGCGCTCTATCCGTACGCCGGGCTCGTCATCGCGACGAAAGGCGGCCTCACGCGCCAGGGCCCCGATCAATGGGGCCCGGTCGGGCGCCCGGAGTACCTGCGCCAGTGCGTGCACATGTCGCTGCGACGCCTAGGCCTTGAGCGCATCGACCTTTGGCAGTTGCACCGCATCGATCCGCTGGTAGCGCTTGACGAGCAGTTCGGCGTGATCAAGGACATGCAGGCTGAGGGGCTCATCAGGCACGTCGGTATCTCCGAGGTGAACGTTGCAGAACTCCAGGCGGCTCAGGCGATCGTCGATGTCGTGAGCGTCCAGAATCTCTACAACGCCGGCAACCGCGCGAGCGAGGCCCTCCTCGAGCATTGCACCGCCCACGACATTGGGTTCATTCCGTGGTTCCCGCTCGGCAATCGCGCGCTGGTGGCCGACGACGGCCCGCTCGCCGCAATCGCGACCCGTCATGGCTGCACCCCGGCTCAGGTGGCCCTGGCTTGGCTGCTGCAGCACTCGCCTGTCATGCTCCCGATCCCGGGCACCGCTTCGGTTGCGCATGTCGAGGAGAACTGCGGCGCGGCGAACGTCACCCTTGACGCCGCGGCGATCGCCGAGCTGAACTCGCTGACGCCGACCTCGTAACGGCCCCGTCCAACATCGACGTCCAGCATCGACGTCCAGCATCGACGTCCAGCATCGACGTCCAAGGCCGAGGCCCAACGTCGAGGCCCGGCCTAACGGGGTCAGCCGACCCGTGCCCAGATCAGCTTGCCCGTGATCTTCTTGCACACGATCGCCTTGCCCTGGAACTTCGCCTTGGCGCCGGCCTTCGAGCATGCCGAACCGGGCTTGGCGGATGTCGGTGCCGGAGCCGAGCCGAGGGTGAGGATTCCGCTGGCGATCTTGGAGTTGTTGTGGTCCATGCCGGGGGCGTAGCCGAACCAGACACGCAGCTGGCCATTGATGAGCTTCAGGCTCGGGTCGAGGACGCTCACGTTCGGAATGGCGAGGAGTGCGTTCGAGCGGTGGGTCCAGTCGATGCCGTTGGTGGAGCTGAGGATCTGCAGTTCCTGGGCACCCCTGCCGCCACCTGTCGTGGAGCTCACCATGAGAAACGTGCCGTCGGGCATCATCAGCGGAGCCGGATCCACAAGGTCGGGGTCATTCGCGATGAGCCCGCTCAGTGTTGTCCAGGCCAGCCCGTCGTTTGAGGTCGCGATGTGGATGCCGTGCTGGGTTGTGATGGTGTTGTAGTAAAGCACGTAGGTGCCGTCGGGCTTGCGCAGCGCATGTGGCACGCCGCAGCCGACATCGTCAAGGAGCGGGCCGGGCTGCGGCGTCCAGTGGAGGAGGTCCGTTGAGGTCGCATAGAACAGGGCCTTCTTCATGTTCGTGCACTTCACGACTGCAGGGCTGTTCGGCATGATGGCGGCGTAGTACATGCGGTAGTCGTTCGGGCCCAGCTTGACGACCGACCAGTCGAAGCCCTGGGGGAGTTTCGCGCCTGCGGCCTCTGTCCAATTCGTGCCGTCGGTCGATGTGTAGGTCTTCGTGGGCATGTTCGTCGTATAGAGGTAGTAGGTACCGGTGGTGTCGTCGAAGAAGACGTCAGGCGAGACGCCCGGAGGCGACGAGGCCGTCGGTGGCGTGACGGCCAGCGTTGCCCCCGCAATGGTGGATGGCGTGGCCGAGAGGATGTCGGCTGCTGACGCTGCAGGGATGCCTGCTGTGATGACGGCCGCTGCGATGCCCAGGGCAAGGGCTCCGCGAATGTGGGTGAGTGTGGGCATCACATACTCCTAGCGTGAGATTGGGCAGATAGTAGCCCCGATGCTCAGCGCACGCGTCCCGAGGGGCGAGCGCCGGGCTCGATCCCATCGAGGATTCCGGGCTCGAGACCGAGTTCTTGCTCGGCGGCCCGGCGCGACCAGCGTGCCGCCTGCTCGGCCGAGACGGTGTCCCCGTGGGCCACGGTCTGCAGGGTGAGGCCGTCGAGGAGCGAAATGAGTCGCCACGATGCCGCCTGCGGATCAGCGCATCGCATGACGCCAGAGGAGCATCCGTCGGTGATGATGGTGCAGACGAGGCCCTGCCATGCCTCGTTCAGCCGACGGGAGGCTCGTTGAAGTGCGGGCCTGCGCGCGGCCTCGGCCCAGGCGTCGAGCCAGAGTTGCATGCCCGAGTCGTCATCTGCCCGCGTGTAGCTGTCGAAGAAGCGACGGAGGTGATCGATCGGATCAGTGCCGCCAGACACGGCCGAGGCTGCGCGTTCGAGATCTTCTGTCGCCGCAAGCTCGAAGGCCTCGGTGATGAGTTCGTCCATCGACGTGACGTAATGGTGGATGAGCCCGCTCGACGTGCCGAGGGCCGCGGCAACATCTCGGACAGTGGTCGCGGCGATTCCCTGACGATGCATCACGGCCAGGGTGGCGGCCACGATCGACTCGCGACGAGCCTCCGGGGTCATTCGGGCCATGGATGGACCCTAATCGCTATTGCGCATCTGTCCAATAACTCCCTAAGGTTGGGTCGTTCCTCACAGTCGGGGGCATCGTCACGGCTGCCGAGGTCCGAAGAGGCTGCCGAGGGTTCGACGAGAAAGAGGACGCCGATGATCCGTACGACTCCCTTCCACCCCCGCCTCGCCGAATTGAGCCAGACAGGACTTTGGGGTCACTGGGCCGGCTACCTGTCAGCGGTCCGCTATGACTACTCCGCGAAGTACGAATACTTCGGTGTTCGCAATGCCGCGGCCTTCTTCGACGCATCACCCCTGTACAAGTACTGGATTCGTGGCCGGGATGCCGAGCGCTATCTCGGCGGCGTCATGGCGCGCGACATCCGCACCTGTCGGCCCGGTCGTGCGCAGTACACCGTATGGTGCGATGACGCTGGCTATGTACTCGAGGACGGCGTCGTGTTTCGGCATGCGGCCGACGAGTTCCTGCTCACCGCGGCCGAGCCGAACCTGTCGTACCTGCGGTCGCTCATCGGTTCGCTGCAGGTCGAGATCACTGACGCATCCGAGGACTACGGCATCCTGG
>WLND01000241.1 GCA_009726075.1 Actinomycetota bacterium | reverse complement strand
CGATATTGGCGCTGCGGCGAATCGACTCCTCCTCGGTCTTGTGCACCGTGAGGGCGTCGAAGTAGGGCACCGACCACTCGTCGACGAGGCGCTTGGTGCGGTCGTTCGTGATCGTGTACCGGAGCCCCGACTGCACGGTCGCCTGAATCTCGGCGTAGCCCGGCTTCGACGGGTTGCCCCGCAGTTTCGCGGGCGGCACGACGCGTTCGGCCATCTTCATCGCCGCGGCCTCGGCAACCGGGGTTGCCGTCGGGCAGTGGTCGAGCGCGGTTGCCTGCGACGCGACCAGTGGCACCTGCCCCGGCGTCAGCGGCACGTTCAGGGTGATGCTCTTGCGGAGCTTCTTGAAGCCGCCGCTGAGAATCCAGGCGCTGCTGGACCGAACCACGCCGGGCGTGTCGATGCCATTGCCATCCCAATCGCCGACGATCGGCACATCGGTTGGGACGCCGAAGGGCATCGTGATGAGGGCGCCACCCTCCGGCTGCATCGCGACGGTGACGCCCTTGCTTGCCTTGGGTGCCTTCGTCGCGAGCGGAAGCCGCAGCGTCCAGGTGCCCTCGCGAAACAGGCCGAGCTCATCGGTTCCGTTGCCGTCCCAGTCACCCACGACGGGCACATCGCCGGCAGCCCCGAATGCGTCGGTGCGCGTCGAATCGTCCGCCGAGAGCTTCCAGAGCCACTGGCCGGCGCGGAAGACGCCGATATCGGGGATGCGGTCGCCGTCGATGAGTCCGACGACCGGAACATCGCCGGACTGCCCGCCCCATGCGCCCCTCGACTCCCAGGTCGGCGACCCGACCACGGCATTCGTGAAGTACCACTGCCCGCGGCTGTACCGCCCGGGAGTATCGACGCCATCGCCGTTCCAGTCGCCCATCAGCGGGGTGCCCGAGGCCTTTGGCATGCGGATCGTCGTGCGACTCGTGCGCATGCCCAAGCCGCTGTAGACCGTGAAGACCCCGGTGGAGGGTGCGGCTGCCCCCGGGATCGAGCGCTGGACAGCCAGCGCCGACTTGGCGTGCTTGCCCCCCTTGAGACGGGCGGGGTTGACCATCGACGGGGCGGGGAGCACCACCGTCGCCTTGGCCGCCCGTGCGGGCACCGACCCGGCCGCGAGCGACACAGTCGCCAGGAGCACTGCGGCGGACATTGCGGAAACGAAGCGCACGGGGGTCAGAGCGAGCACTCCTGGCACAGGGGCGACGAGCGCATCGGAACCTTCACGAGCGTGATGCGGTCAGGGTGCTGGCGTTGCAGCGATGCCAACTGCTCGCCCGACACCCCGCGGAACCACAGGATCACCAGGTCGAAGTTCGGGTGCAGGCCGACGGCGAAGTCGACATAGGTCGTTGCCTCGTCGGTGTACGGGAACTGGGGCAGGCCGCCGTAGAACGCGTAATCGTCCTTGCTCAGCACCCGGTTGAGCGATGCAACCCAGAGGTTCACCAACTGGCCTGAGCCGTCCCACAGCAGGGTGCTTCGGCCCGGGTAGGGCAGGGCCGCCACATCGGCGCTCAGGATTGCCTCGCCCACCAGTGAGTTGTCGACACTGGCGGCCCTCGTGGCACCGGCCGCGATACCCGGGGCACTGGCGAAGCCGCTCGCGAATGCAGCGGGCGTTGCCCCGACGAAACCGAACAGGGTCAGGGCGACGAGCGACCCAGCCGCCCCGATCAGGATCGCGTTCGGCTTGTTCACCGCCCGCGCTGCGTCCGGGGTGAAAACCCGGCGCTTGAGGGCCCCGATGACCAGTGCGCCGGTGATGCCCGCACCCGCCGCGAGGAGCGGGGCGTTGACGAGCAGGAGCGCGTTCAGCGTCTTCAGGGCGTAGTAACTGCCCAATCGCGAGATGCCCGCCGAGTCGGCGGCATTGAAGGTGAGGACGAGAAAGGCGCAGATGGCGACGCTGGAGCCGGCGACGGCGACGGCCATCGGGCGGCGGCCGCTGCGAAACAGGACGATTGCGACGAGGACGGCGACCAGTGGCGCAACGCAGGCAATGCCGAGGTTGAACGGGTTCATGCCGGCGCCGATCGCGCCGAGGTCCTCGGCGAAACTGCCGGCCTTGCCCGGGTCGACGCTCACGATCGCTCGGCTCTGCAGGTACACGGTGCCCCCGACCAGCGCCCCGCTGGCGACGACCCACACCGGCGCCAGGATCCGGCGCTCGCGGTAGATCGCGATCATCACGACGACGCCGGACGGGATGAGGCCGAGCACCAGTGGCGTCCAGAGGGCGTTGACGGCGAGCGCCCCGAGCGGGATGAGGAACCAGCCGAGCGTGCTCGCACTGCGCCGTGACCTCGCCGAGAGGTAGGCGGTGACCGCGGTGACCGCCACCGCCATCATGAAGTTGGTGAAGCCGGAGTTGAAGAGCCCGGCCGGGCTGCCGAGCAGGGCGAAGGCGGCGAAGGCAAGGACGGCGATGATCGGTGCGGTGCGGGCCAGGAACGCACTCTTGGCATTGACGAGCGGTGCGCAGCGCGCGGCCAGGTCGCCCGCGACCCATGCCAGCGCCGCCAGGCTGAGGGCGAAGCTGATGCTCGACCACTGCACGTAGGGCCAGAGCAGTTCGGTGCGGCTCACGACGCCGCTGCCGGTTCGGGTCGCGAGATCGGCCAGCGCCCAGACCGTGCTGTGCAGCGACGGGTACCACTGATTCCAGGCGACCGAGCCATCGGCGGTCGGCCACGTCGTGCTGCCGACGACGACCGTGTTGGCGAATGGGGTGAAGTGGCCCTGGTTGTCCCAGCCGGTGAACAGCAGGCCGCTCACGATCGACTCGGCGCTGCGGCCAAGGTAGGCCGCCATGAGCCAGAAGGCGCTGGTCACTGCCAGGAGCCCGACGAGACCATCGACGAGCGTGGGCTTCGGGATGCCGGCGGCCCGCCACGGGCCGACGAAGCGCATGGCGATCGCCAGCGCCGTGATGACCCCCAGCGCGATGTGCGCACTGAGTGACGTCACGGGGGTGCTTCCGGCTCGGGGGAAGACCAGGGTCGCGAGCCCGAGGAGCACGAGGAGCGACACGATGGCCCGCTCCGACAGTGTGCGGCCCCACACGGGGCCGATGACCAGGAGCACGGCGCATGCCACGAAGCCCACCGGCGGGAGGAGCCAGAGCAGGGCGATCGCTACGGCTCCTGCCGCCGCAATGACGAGGTTGGGCACGACGCGCGCCGCTGCCGTGGTGGGGGCTGGCGTCATCACGTCCTCCGGAAATCGACGCTGAAGTGAACCGGGCCGTCCTGAACCGCGCTGATCTCAGCGACCTGGCCGGTCACCTGCATCCCGGGATTCTGAACCGGAGCCCAGCCGGCGGGGGCCGTCGCGCGCACGGTGATCGTGGAATTGATGAACAGCGACTGGGGCTCGGCCTGCAGCATGTAGCGCAGGGGCCCGTCGCCGTCCCTGAACGTACCGGCGGGCAGCTCGTACGACACCGACACGGTCGTCTGGCCACCCGGGGGCGTCCAGCCAACCATGCGGACCAACTTCTGCCCGTTGCCGTCGTTCGCGAAGCCTCGTCCGTACTGCTGATGATTCTTGAACGAGCGGATCGTGAAGCCCTGCGGGTACGACGGCTCGAAATTCGTCGCCGCATCGGGCACGTACATGATGTAGGCAGCCTTGAGCCAGCTCGTCTCGTAGCCGATCCGCTCCGGCGGGCCTTCAGGCCGGTCGGCCGGGGTCGCGTTGGTCAGGTTCATCTGCTGGGTCACCCGTGCTGAGCCGTCATCGGCCAACTGCACCGAGACCAGCACATTGCGCTGCTGGAAGACGTCAACCTTGCTCTGATTGCCGTTCTGCGTGTACACCGCAGACCAGTCGCCGGTGCCCGGGTCGGTGACCTGCCCGCCCGTTCCACTGCTGATAAGCAACGACTCGAAATCAGGATTTCGCATCCAGACCTGGAAGTGGCGACCGGGCGCAGTGCCGGCAACCGCCTTCGCCGCGTTGACCAGGTCGTCGCCGGACAGCAGCGTCGTGAGCAGATCATCGAGCAGCTTCTGATTCGCGATCTGCCGGGCCTCAGCCTCAGCCTGCCCGAACTTCAGGTAGGCATCGACGAGCAGGATCTGGCCGAGTCGGTCGCCAGTGACCTCGCCGTAGGCCTCGGACTGGATCGGCCCCAGCGAATTCAGCACGGCTGCGATGGCCGTGAGATCGAGGGTGATG
>WLND01000240.1 GCA_009726075.1 Actinomycetota bacterium | reverse complement strand
CTGCACCACGTACTTGTTGTGGACGATCTCCTTGCGCACGTAGACCGGCGGCCCGTAGAGGTCAAGGGCCTTCTCGACTGAAACCACTGCGCGGTCTACCCCCGCGCAGTAGCCACGGGGGGCGGCGAGGAGCACACGCTTCGGCTGCGTCATAGGCACCATCGTAGGCCGACTCAGCGAGTCCGCTCGGCCCTGCAAGACAATGCGGTCATGGGATTCGAATCGCCAGTCACCATCCGTTCCGGGCCCTGGTCAGCCGCTGCCGTCGAGGGCTTCCTCACTGACTCGGTCATCCCGGTCAGGCTCGCGTCCAATGGCCGCGAGTTTCCGCTGGTGCAGTCGCAGTGGTTCCTCTATGAGGACGGGGCGTTGTGGTGCTGCGCCCAGTCCGACTCGGTGCTGGTCCGCAGGCTGCGAACCGACCCGCGCTGCGCCTTCGAGGTCTCCGGGGACCACCCGCCCTACCGCGGCGTCCGCGGGAACGGCGAAGCGACCCTCAGGGCCGACGAGGCACCGAGGATCCTGCCACTGCTCATCGAGCGCTACCTCGGCCAGACGCCCTCCCCCCTCGCCGACTGGCTCCTGTCGCGGCTCGACGTCGAGGTGGCCGTCCAGATTCATGGGCTCGTCGTGACGTCCTGGGATTACTCGGCGCGAATGACCTCAGCTGAACCGGCGAGCTAGCGATGGGCCTCGACACGAGCGCGGAGAAGCCCGCGCCGGTTCGCACTGTGTCGCGCCTGCTCTCCGACTGGATCGGGCGGCTCGGGCCGATCTGGATCGACGGGCAGGTGGCCGAGTTCCGGCCGCGTCCGGGGGCCCGGAATGTGTACCTGACCCTGCGCGATCCCGACGTCGACATGTCGCTCACCATCGTGGCCGACGTGTCCGTCATCGGCTCGGTCGTGCCACCGCTCGAAGCCGGCCAACGGGTGGTGGTCTTCGCGCGTCCTGAGTTCTGGTCGGGCCGGGGCAGCCTTCAGATGCGCGCCAAGGAAATCCGGGCCGTGGGCATCGGCGAGCTGCTGGCCCAGCTTGAGCGGCTCAAGGGGATCCTCGCCGCGGAGGGACTGTTTCTGCCCGAGCGCAAGAAGCCCCTGCCCTTCATCCCCACTCGCATCGGCCTCATCTGCGGCCGGGCCAGTGCCGCCATGACCGACGTGCTCGTCAATGCCACCGAGCGCTGGCCCGCTGCCCAGTTCGAGATCCGCGAGGTGCCGGTGCAGGGAGTTGCGGCCGTGCCTGCGGTCACCGCCGCACTTGCCGAGCTCGACGCCATGCCCGATGTTGACGTCATCGTCATCGCCCGTGGTGGCGGCAGCGTGGAGGACCTCCTGCCGTTCAGCAGCGAGTCGCTGCTCCGGGCGGTGGCTGCGTGCGCGACCCCGGTGGTCTCGGCCATCGGGCACGAGCAGGACGTCCCGCTTCTGGACCTCGTCGCCGACCTACGCGCCTCGACCCCGACGGATGCGGCCAAGCGCATCGTCCCCTCGCTGCGCGAGCAGCAGGACAGGGTCACCGGCCTTCGGGGGCGACTGCGCACCCATCTCGTGCACCGGATCGATCGCGAGCAGTCGACCCTGGACGATCGCCGGCGGAGAAACTCGACCCTGCTGGGCCACCGGATCGATCGCTGGTCAAGCGACGTCGCGCACCTTCAGGCACGGGTCCGGGCCCTGTCGCCCGCAGCGACCCTCGAACGCGGTTACGCGATTGTCACCGGCCCGGGTGGAGCCATCGTCCGTGATGCGCAGGCGGTGGCTGCCGGCGCCGTCGTCACCGTGCGCGTCGCCTCAGGAGCCTTCCAGGCCGAGCGGGTCGCCGGGCTCGAGAGCCCACCCGCTAAGCGGGCCCCGGCGCGCAAGGCATCCTCGCCACGACAGAAAGGGACCACCCCGTGACCGACCCGGCAACGAACTTCGAGGCAGCCCGCGACGAACTGGCCTTGGTGGTGCAGCAACTCGAGTCCGGTGGGCTCACGCTCGAGGAGTCCCTTGCCCTCTGGGAGCGGGGAGAGGCCCTCGCGGCCCTGTGCCAGTCCTGGCTCGACGCGGCCCGTGGGCGGCTCGACGCGGCGAATCCGCAGGGCAGCGTGCCCGGCGACGCCTAGCCGCTACCGAGCGGCCAGCGAGGCTGCAACCCCAGCGAGGGTTGCCCAGTCGGCGGTGCCCGAGACCGTGGTGGTCACGCCGCCATCAACCTTCACCAGCGACCGGCGCTTTTCCTGCTCGTAGCGCTGCCAGCGGGCACCGGCGATCGACGACTCGCCGGCAGGCTCGCCACCGGCGGTCTGCTCGGGTACGAAGCCCGCCGCAACGGTCGACGATTGGGAGACCTGCAGGTAGTCGGAGCCATTCGCCAGGTAGCCGACATGCCAGACCGGATCAGTGCCCGACGCCGCGGTGGGTTCCCAGCGCACGCTCGTTGCCTGGTATGAGTCACCGAGATCCGGCAGGAGCAGCGGGTAGCTCGCCTGCCTCTGCGCCTGGGCCTGGGCCGTCGACACATCCACGACGCGAACGTCCGACTTCTGGGATTGATAGGTGACCACGACGAGAATCCCGACCACCGCCAGGACGACGGCCAGCGACCGCACCATGTCGCCGACGGTCTGGCCGAGCCGCGCGTTCTTGCGGCCGGTGGGCTGGGGCGTGGTGGATGTCACGCACACATCATGCGGCATGACGCCGCTGCGCGCCGCCTCAGGAGGCGCTCGACGGCTACGCTGCGTTGACGAGAGGGGGCAATATGTCCGAAACGACCACTGGCCAGAACCCGGTGAGCACGAATGAGGTGCCCGACCGGAATCTCGCGCTCGAACTCGTCCGCGTGACCGAGGCGGCAGCGATGGCCTCGGCCCGATGGGTCGGGCGGGGTGACAAGAACGGTGCCGACGGCGCAGCGGTGAACGCGATGCGGTCGCTCATCGGGACGGTCTCGATGGATGGCGTCGTGGTCATCGGCGAGGGCGAGAAGGACGACGCCCCCATGCTGTTCAACGGCGAGCGCGTGGGCGACGGCATCGGTGCCGAGGCCGACGTCGCCGTCGACCCGATCGACGGCACGACCCTGGCCGCGAAGGGAATGCCGAATGCGATCTCCGTCATCGCCGTGGCCGAACGCGGGGCGATGTTCGATCCCAGTGCCGTGTTCTACATGGAAAAGCTCGTCACCGGAGCCCACAGCGCCGACGTGATCGACATCACCGCACCGATCGAATGGAACCTCCAGCAGATCGCAAAGGCCAAGGACGAGCGGGTCGCCGACCTCACCGTCTGCATCCTCGATCGACCGCGGCACGACGCCCTCGTAGCCCAGGTGCGCGATGCAGGTGCCCGCATCAAGTTCATCACCGACGGCGATGTGGCCGGGGCGATCATGGCTGCGCGCGCGGGCACCGGCGTCGACCTGCTCGCCGGCATCGGCGGCACTCCGGAGGGCATCATCGCGGCCTGCGCGATGACCTGCATGGGCGGCGCCATTCAGGCCCGCCTGTGGCCGCACGACGAGGCTGAGCGTCGTCGCGCCCTCGACGCGGGCCATGACCTCGATCGGGTCCTCACCACCAGTGACCTCGTGACCGGCGACAACATCTTCTTCTGCGCGACCGGCATCACTGACGGCGAGCTCCTCGAGGGCGTTCGCTACCGCCCCGAGGGCCCCACCACCCATTCGATCGTCATGCGAAGCAAGAGCGGCACGATCCGCGAGGTCCGCAGCGAGCACCGGATGAGCAAGCTCTCGCAGTACGCCTCGGTCGATTTCCAGCGGGCCGGTCACTAGCCAGCGGCCGTAGGTCCGGACGGACGTCGCTGGACGATGCCTGGCCGGGTCGCAGTTGGGACGCTGCGCATTCGACTGGGAGATCCCGTGACCGAACGCCGGTCTAGGCTTGGCGAATGGTTGATTTCGCGTACGAAGACATGCTCCCGCTCGGCCCGGACGAGACCGACTACCGACTCGTCACCGCCGAGGGCGTGTCGACGACCACGGTCGCCGGCCGCAGCATCCTCCAGGTGGAGCCCGAGGCACTGCGCCTCCTCGCATTCGAGGCGCTGCGCGATATCTCCCACCTGCTTCGTCCGAGCCACCTCGCCCAGCTCGCCCGAATCCTCGACGATCCCGAGGCGAGCCCAAACGATCGGTTCGTCGCGCTCGACCTGCTCAAGAACGCCAACATCTCGGCCGGCG
>WLND01000024.1 GCA_009726075.1 Actinomycetota bacterium | reverse complement strand
GGCATGACGCTGGCCCGGGCGCGGGAACGCTGCGGCGAGTCCGTGCAGTCGGTGGTCGAGCGGGCCCACATCTCGGCGGCTGATCTGACCCTTACCGAGAGCGGTGAGCAGGCACTGCCCGCGGCACGGCTCGTCGATGTGCTCCATGCCCTGCATGTGCCGGTCGGCATGGCGATTGACGGCAGCGTGGTGCTGCTGTGCCGTCCTGATGGTGCGCGCGTCGCCGTCCGGTATCACGTGCCCTATCGGTTCGACGGAAGCATGACCCGGGTCGATGTGCGGGGCTCGATGGCGTCATCTCGAATGTCGGCGCTGCGCCTCCGCATCGACGACCTGCTCGAGGGCAAGGGCGAGGCGGCACTTGGCGCCGTGCTCGCGCTGCTGGAGTCGGCTCAGTTGGCCGCGGGGCCGGAGCACGAGGTCGTCTAGCGACTGGCCGGCGGCCGACGCCACGATCATTCCGGCAGCGCCTCTGGTAGGCGAACCTCGAAGGTCGACCCCGATTCCGGGTTCCTGCGCGCAGAGGCGACACCCCCGTACCGCTCGGTCAGGGTGCGCACGATGTGAAGGCCGAGACCGCTTCCGATCGCGCCTCCGGAATCTGTGCCCCGGACATAGGGATCGAAGATGTTCGCGCCCTCGGGGATGCCGATACCGTGGTCGGCCACAGTGGTCACGATCCAGCCGTCATCGCGCCTCGCGCTGACGCGGATTGCGCCGCCGTTCGGTGAGTACTTCGCGGCATTCTCGAGCAGTTGGTCGGTGATCTGGCGGTAGATCGCGGCGGGGCACTGTGCCCGAAGGCCGGCAGGCGCGTCTAGTGACACGTCCCCGTCGAGCACGGCCTCGAAGGACTGAACGCTCAAGGCAAGCACCAGGCCTGCATCGACGGTGGGCTGGCTGTGCTCCCAGGTCCGACCGTTCTCCTTGAGGAGGTCTATCTCTCGATTGATGGTCTCGACGACCCGACTGATGATCGTGACGACCCGCTCCGCCGCCTCTCGCCGGGTACTCCCATCCATGACGTCGGTGTCCGCGGCGAGCAGCTCGGCCCAGCCGATGGCCGCCGACAGGGGTGTCTTGATCTGGTGCTCGTTGATGGCCAGTGCGCTGAGCTGCTGCGAGAACGCGCGCTCGCGCTCCTCCCTGGCTGCCTCCTCGGTGGTGATGTCGCGCGCGATGAGGGTGAGGAGGCCGGGGGATACGGGCCGCACCGAGAGCAGGTAGGCGCGTATCGCACCGGCTTCGCCCGATGTTCGGAGCAGACGCTCGTGGCCGGTCTGCTCGTGGTCGACGATGTCCAGCAGGTCGCCGACACTCCATTCTTCGACACCGCCGAGGCTGGTGGCATCTGATCCGATCAGCGAGTCTCGGTGGGCGAGCCCCAGATCGGGAGGCAGTTCGCCGAGCACCTGATCGATCCGCCACCTGGGCTGGCCCGGATGATGCCCGCTTTCGGCCCGCGCGACGAGCAGAAGGTCACGGTTCGAATCCACCACCGTCCGCAGCCGCAGCTCTGCAAGGAATGCGCGGCGGGCCAGCAGCCGTAGCCGGTGCTGCTCACGGGCGAACTCAACGAAGACCGACACGATCGATGCCAGGAGCGCGACGGCAAACATGGCAACCGCGAGGCGCCGTCCAGGCACCCGCCCGACCTCGACGGTGGATGAGATGAGGGCGTACGCCAGGGATCCGGCCGACAGGATCCGCAGGGTCGCCGACTGATCCTTGCCGCCTGAGGTGAAGGAAAGGATGACTGCCAACGAGGCGAGCCCGACGATGGCGGACGTGGCCGCGATGAACGACTCGGCAGGGATCTCGAATGTCCAGGTGCTGTCGGGACAGATGGGGATGAAGGAAGGGCAGCGGGCGATGGAGCCGAAGACTGCTGCGACAGTGGACAGGGATATGGCAAGCGACAATGCCCACCAACGGTTTCCGGCCCTCGTGCGCTTCCAGCGTGTGTGCTCGAGGGCAAATCCAATGACCAAGAGCGTGGTGAGGGCTATCTGCCCGCTGAAGAGGATCCAGCTGACGTGGTTCGCGCCGGCCGCTGTGATGTCACCGTTGATCGCGTCCCGGGGCAATCGCGACATGGTCGCTGCTCCTGCGAATGAGAGAAGTCCCAGGCCGGTGGCGGCGGCGAGCAGCTGTATGGAACCCGACGCGATGTAGGCGGAAGCGAGTGCGATGGTCAGGAGGCACGAAAGGAAGACGGTGCCGACGGTGAGCAGGATCCGGAACTCGGCCGTGCGGGTGAAGTCGAAGTCCTCAAGGGACAGGACGATGGTCGCCGCCGCGGTGGCACAGGAGAGCAGTGCGAACCATGCCAATGGCGGAAAAGCCCTGACACGCAACGCCTGTAGCCCGGAAGTTGTCATGAGCGCTCCTCTGTCACCCGAAACTCCTCGACTCCCGGATGGCAGGCCAGACGCTACGCGCGATGGCCGATCGTATGAGTGTCCCCACGCCGGGCGCATCACTGATGACCGGTCCTGTCTGGTCAAAACTCTTGCTATGCCTGCGATTCGGTGAGTGTTGGCTCACGATTGCGCCATAACGTCATCCCATGAAACGAGTGCTGGTCGTCGAGGACGACGATGATCTCCGCGACGTGCTGTCGCTCGCCTTCGCCACGATCAATGGCTGGGATGTGTCGTCCGCGTCGAATGCCGATGAGGCGCTGCTGATCCTGGCCGCCAGCCGTCCGAGCTTGGTTCTCTGCGATCTGCACCTCGGAAAGACATTGGCCACCAACGTGATTGGAGCAGCGGTCCGCATGGGAGTGCCAACCGTAGTGCTCACTGCGAGCCGTAATGGCATCGATGTGGCTCGCCATGTGGGGGTCGGGGTTTCGGCGATCCTCGAGAAGCCGATCGATCCGTACGCTCTGTGCGATCTGGGCCGGGAGCTTGCCGCGGCAAGCGATTCGCAGGAGGCCGATGTCGTGACCGCCTTTATCGCCGAGCGCCGGCCGCGTGTCGCCAGCGAGGCGTTCACGCTCCTCGGCGACGACTCGCCGGTGACCCGCCAGGGGATGCATCGGCTCCTCGGTCGCCTGGCAACGTATGGACTCGACGGCCCGGCGGCCGACCTTCGAGAGGCTGAGGAGTCGATGGCGGCGGGACTGCCGGGTCACTCGCCGGCGGTTCGAGCGAGCGTCGAGCGCGCAAGATCCGGGCTCGCCGATGCCATGACCTCCGATCCAGCTGTCGCGTCGACGTGAGAGGGAGCGACTCGTGAATTTCCAGGATTCAGGCCGACCGCACGAGCACGGAGCAGTTCCGACGAGGGGAATGAATCGCATGGATAACACAATGGTGCTGGTCGTCGATGACGACCAGATGGTGCTCGATGTCGTTCGCCTCGGGCTGGAGGCGGAGGGCTTTGACGTCGTCGAAGCCTTGGACGGAGAGGCGGCGCTCGCGGTGTTCGACACGATGAAGCCTGCCGCGGTCGTGCTCGATATTGGCATCGGACGTCCGAACGGCATCGAGGTCTGCAGGCAGCTGCGCTCGGTGACGTCGGTACCCATCATCATGCTCACCGCGCGACGCGATGAACTCGATGAGCTTGTCGGCCTCGCGGCTGGCGCGGATGACTACGTGACCAAGCCGTTCAGTTCGCGCGTGCTCGCCGCCCGTTTGTCGGTCCGACTCGCTCATCGGGCCGAGGCGATACCGTCGGACGTCCTGCGCTTCCGCAATCTGGCCGTCGACCTTGAAGCCAGGAGCGTCACGGTCGATGGCCTGCCGATCAGCCTCACCCGAACCGAGTTTGAGATCCTTGCGCTCCTGCTCAGCCGGCCCCGCAGAGTGTTCACCAGGGCCGAGATGATCGATTCGGTGTGGAGCCAGGAGTGGTTCGGCGACTACCACCTCGTCGAGACGCACACCTCGCGGATGCGGCGGAAGATCATCGACGCGGGCGGGCCGCGCGTGGCCATCGCCGTACGAGGGGTCGGCTACCGGCTCGCCGACGATACTGAGCAGCTCGCCATCGCGTAGTTGGCCCAGGAATCGGGGGATCGCCGGTCCGGTGAGCAGTGCCGCGCCGGTAGGGTGCGACGTGATGTCACACGCAGTTCCGAGCCAGGGGGCCACGCCCGAGTCGCAGGCGCCGCCCACCTATCTGGGCTGGGCGATCGCGACCATGGCCCTGTGCTTCCTGCCACTCGGACTCGTCGGTGCGTACCACTCGTGGCGCACGAGCGAGTGCAGCGCAGCCGGCGACGGCGCCGAAGCCGCGCAACACTCGATGAAAGCCAGGCGGTGGATCGTGGCCGCCTTTGTCGTCGGGGCCCTGGTCGACCTCGGAGTCCTCGTCTCCCTTGGTCTCCTCGGCGCATTCCCCTCCGGCAGCGGCCAGTAGGGCTGTGCCGACCGTCAATATGATTCAAGGCGTGGCAGCCTCCCAACCGACAGTCCTCGTCGTCGACTTCGGGGCGCAGTATGCGCAGTTGATCGCCCGGCGCGTCCGCGAGGCCCGCATCTACTCAGAGGTCGTGCCGCACACGATCAGCGCGGCCGACATGGCCGGACGAGCGCCGGTCGCAATCGTCCTCAGCGGTGGCCCGTCCAGCGTCTATGAGCCGGGCGCACCGCACCTCGATCCAGGCATTCTCGACCTCGGCATTCCCGTCTTCGGCATCTGCTACGGATTCCAGGCGATGGCCCAGGCCCTCGGCGGCACCGTCGTCAACAACGGGCAGCACGAATTCGGCGGCACCGAGCTCCAGATCACCGCCCCCGGTCACCTGTTCGAGGGCCTGCCGGCGGAGCAGGGGGTCTGGATGTCGCACGGAGACTGCGTCACCGAGGCACCCGAGGGGTTCATCGTCACTGCGTCGTCAGCGGGAGCGCCGGTCGCCGCCTTCGAGAGTCTTGCGCTGCGATTCGCTGGTGTGCAGTTTCATCCCGAGGTCAAGCACAGCGCCCTCGGTCAGGCCGTCCTCGAACGTTTCCTCTTCGGCATTGCCGGCCTTGAGCCGACGTGGACGATGACAAGCGTCATCGACGAGCAGGTAGAAGCGATCCGAGCGAAGGTCGGGTCGGGCAGGGTCATCTGCGGCCTATCCGGCGGCGTCGACTCAGCGGTTGCGGCGGCGCTCGTGCAGCGTGCGGTGGGCGACGCGTTGACGTGCGTCTTCGTCGACCATGGGCTCCTCCGCGAGGGCGAGGCCGAGCAGGTCGAGCGCGATTACGTGGCGGCCACTGGCATCAACCTCGTCGTCGTCGATGCGAAGGAGCGTTTCCTGAACGCCCTTGCCGGCGTCAGCGATCCGGAGACCAAGCGCAAGATCATCGGACGCGAGTTCATCCGGGTGTTCGAGGACGCCGAGCGCGGGGTCGTGGCTGCGGCGGGTGCCGAGGGGGAGAAGGTCGAATTCCTCGTCCAGGGCACGCTGTACCCCGATGTCGTCGAATCCGGTGGCGGCAGCGGCACCGCGAACATCAAGAGCCACCACAACGTGGGAGGCCTGCCCGATGACCTCCAGTTCACGCTGATCGAGCCGCTCCGCGCACTGTTCAAGGACGAGGTGCGCCAGGTCGGCCTCGACCTCGGGCTGCCGCCTGAGATCGTGTGGCGGCATCCGTTCCCCGGCCCGGGCCTGGCCATTCGCATCGTCGGCGCGGTCGACGAGGAGCGCCTTGCGATCCTGCGCTCGGCTGATGCCATTGCGCGCGAGGAGCTCACGTCCGCTGGCCTCGACCGTGACGTATGGCAGTTCCCGGTCGGAGTCCAGGGTGACGGGCGCACCTACGGCCACCCGATCGTCCTGCGACCTGTCTCGAGCGAGGACGCCATGACCGCCGACTGGTCGCGGCTGCCCTACGACCTGCTCGCGCGCATCTCGACCCGCATCACCAACGAGGTGCGCGAGGTCAATCGCGTGACGTTGGACATCACGTCAAAGCCTCCGGGCACGATCGAATGGGAGTAATGCCATGCAGTTTCTCTACAACCTGATCCTCGTGCTGCACTTCGTGGGCCTTGCGAGCCTGCTCGGCGGTTTCATCGTTCAGATGAGGTCGGCCGACAAGGGCGTGAACCCGGCCATGTGGCACGGCGCGCTCACGCAGCTCGTCACCGGGGTGCTGATGGTCGGTATCGCGGAATCGGGTGCGCTCGACGATGACCCGCTGAACATGACCAAGATCTCGGTCAAGCTGCTCATCGTGCTTGTCATCACGGTGCTGGCCTTCATCGGCCGCAAGAAGCAGCCGCCGCAGGTTCCGCTGTGGGGCATCATCGGCGCGCTCACCCTGGTCAACGTGGTCATCGCCGTTTTCTGGTAGCTGGGTCCGATGCGGTGATCTACTTCGCGGCGGGGGCCGGGAATGCGTCCAAGAAGACCTGGACCGGGCGCAGCCGTTCCTCGCGCATCCACCCGCTTTCGCCGTTGAGCAGGAACACGACGGTGCACAGGAGGCTGGCGACGACCGCGACGGCCGTGAGCGACTGCAGCCACTTGGTGCGTCGGTCAGGGCCTGACGGGTAGCTGGCGGCCACGATGACCGTGAGGACGCCCAGGAGGCCGAGAAGGACGAAGATCGGCATCGGCAGCAGGGGGTAGGGCATGCTCAGCCGGGCATGCCGGGAGTCGGTGATGCTGGCGAGCGAATCCAGCAGCACCTTCACGTCATTGCTGTTCAGCTTCTGCTCGTTCGAGAGATCGACGATCCCACGGGTGACCGTGACGATGTGCTCGTTGGCTCCGTCGGAGGTCGAGGCTGCGTGGGCGCCGACGAGTTCGTCTCGACTGACGGTCTCCGCGTAGGCCCGAAGTTCGCTGGACAGATCCACGGCCGCAGGTGTGTCCTGGGCCGCAAGATTGTTGACGATGCTCGACACTTGGCCGAATTCGTGGCTGGCAATCTCGGTGACATGGTTGGACTGCTGCCAGACGGTGGCGGTGGTGAAGGCGCTGATGAAGATGAAGGCGCCGCCGACCAGCCGGATTGCGGCCGTTGACACGTTGTCGTTGGCTCGAACGTCGTTTGCGCGACGGCGCGTCGTGAGGACGATGCTGACCGTGATGGCCAGCAGCGGAAGCGTGATGACGGCGAACGACGCGCCAATGGGCAGCCCGATGAGCCAGGAGTACGCCGAGGACAGGAATTCGAGCACGAGCGCAGGATATGCGCCAGCGGCTAGGCGGTGTCGACCACCATGAACGCCTCGGCCAACCGGCCCTCGGGCAGTCCGGCCTCCTCGGCCTGCATCGCCATCCAGCCCCTGATGCGGTCGGCGAGGTCGGCCATGTGCGCCGTCTGGCTCGCGTGGGCGTGGAGCGCGTCGAGTTTCTGGTCGAACCGGTCGGTGATGTCGACGACGTGGTTCGGGGTCGGCGTGCCGAAGACCCAGACCTCGGGCACGGCCCAGTCGGCGAGACCCTCGTCCTGCAGCAGGGTCGGGTGGGCGAACGGATTGCGCGCGTCGGGGTAGACAGCGAAGATCGCGGCCTCCCCAGCGGCGAGGTGGTCGGGGTGCGAGGCGTAGATGCGCTTCCAGTTTCGGTCGGGAGACTGGATGAGGATGCGCTGCGGGCGGACCTGGCGAATCACGCGACTGATGTCGCGGCGCAGCTCATGGGTGACGGTGAGCTCCCCGTCGCGATAGCCGAGGAACCTGATGTCAGTCACGCCGAGGACTGCCCCGGCCGCGGTCTGCTCCGCCCTGCGGATCCCTGGGATCTCCGATCGGGGCACATCGTGGTCGGAGCCGCCGGCATCGCCATCGGTGATGATGCAGTAGCTCACCTCGACGCCGGCGCTGGTCCAGGCGGCCACGGTCCCGCCGGCACCGAAATCGACGTCGTCGGGATGTGCGGTCACGACCAGGATCCGCTCGATCTGGGCCTCGTCCAGCATGGTTTTCCTCACAGGCCCGGCGTATCCGGGCGACATAGATGAATGTTCGGGGTGTGTCATCGCGCAACGTTGGTAACTTCTGTCACTTCCGTGACACGATGGGGGGGTGCTTCCCCGCCACCTGGGGCATTCTGCCCTGCGCCGCCTGCTGCCCCTGAACTCGGGTAGCGGGCGTCACTGGCGTCGTGGTCCCCTCGTCGCTGTCGCCCTGGTCGCCTGCGCAGGCCTCATCGTCCCACTGGCCAGCGCGGCCGAGGATTCGTCCGGCTGGGAGACATCGAACTGGACGGGCGTCGCCGCAGGCCCCCCAGCGCCGGGCGTCGGACTGCCCGCGGCGGCCGTCCCGGCGATCACCACTGCATTGCCGCCCGAGTACGACGTGGCGGCGACCTACGAGGGCCAGGCCCAGTGCGACCCCACCGCCAAGCCAGGTGCTCAGGCACTGGCCGACCTGATCAAGGCGACCTACGGGGCCGGCCAGACGGTGTGGATCCCCAGGGCCTGCGATGTCGGTGGCCAGAGCGAGCACAAGGAGGGGCGTGCCCTCGACTGGATGACCGATGTTCGCAAGGCCCAGCAGCGAGCCAATGCCGAGGCCTTCCTCACCTGGCTCCTCGGGCCAGACGCAGCCGGTACCCCGTACGGCAATGCCATTCGGCTCGGCGTCATGTACATCGGCTGGAACGACCGAATCTGGCGCGGCTATGAGATCGACCGCGGCTGGACCGAGCTCAAGGGCTGCTTCGCCAAGCCGGACAAGTCGTCCGACACCACCTGCCATCGAAACCATATTCACATCTCCCTCACGTGGGACGGTGCTCTCGGCACCAACTCGGCGTGGGACGGATCGGCCGCCACCGCGCCGTACTGCCCGCGCGACTCAAGCGGCGCAACGACGCCCGATGCAGACCCCAAGGGCGATCTTGTCGCCGTCGAGCCCGTTCGCGTGCTGAGCACGGCCGATGGGGTGGGCGTCGCCCAGCGCTGCCGCCTGCAGCAGGACCGGTGGTCGGGCGACAGCCACCGGGTGTTCGCCCATGTCCTCGGCCAGGGGGCCATCCCGGCCTCTGGCGTATCGGGCGTGAAAGTACGCATCACGGCGGTGCAGTCGAATGCGCCCTCGACCCTGCGAGTCTGGTCGCCGGGCCAGGCCAAGAGCCAGCCGGCCGTGAAGGTGGGCATGGGTGCCGACGCCGCTGCCGAGGTGGTCGTGCCAGTCTCGTCCGACGGGACGATCGCGTTCGCGACTTCGGCCGGGGCGACCGACGTCGCTGTCGACGTCCTTGGCTACTACCGCGCAGGTGCGAGCGGCGGCAGCGCGCCGACCGGCCCGCAGCCGGCAACCCCGCAGCCGGCCCCCAAGCCGCCACTCGAGCCGGAGCCGACCGACTTCTTCCCGGTGGGGTCCGTCATCGGCTATGAATCGACGAGCGAGGGCCAATTGCGTCCGGGGGAGGAGCGCACGGTCACACTCGCCGGCGTGCCTGCCGAGGCACGCTCAGCGCTCATCTTCGTCACGAGCCGCGACGCCACGCTTCGCGGTTCGGTCCGCATCGGCCGCGTCGGCGACAAGAATGCGGCCGCGCGGTTCACGTTCCCGAAGGCCAAGATGCACAAGGAGGTCATGCTGGTTCCCGTCTCGGGAGGTCAGGTGACGCTCACTGCATCGAAGCGCCCGGCGGTGAGCCTGCGGGTCGAGGTGCTCGGCTACGGAACAGGCGATGTGCCGCGAGCGGCGCAGGCGCTTGCTCCCCGGCCCATGTTCGCGGTGGCGATGGCGGCCGGCGAGACCAAGATGTTCGACGCTGCCGGCAGGTACGGCCTGCCGAAGGGAAAGAAACTCAAGGCGGTGCTGCTGCGCGTGCAGACGCGCAAGAGCAGCATCGATGGCACGGTGTCGGTGTTCGCCTCCGATGGGCAGGCGCCGAACACGCGGTCGGCACCGATCATGGCCGGGGCTCGCTACGCGGCGATCGTCCTGGCTCCGATCGGGGCGGACGGACGAATCGCAGTGTCGTCCACGGCCGCGGCGAAGGTGAACGCGACCGTGATCGGCTACGTCAGCTAGCAGCGGCGGGCGGCACTGTCGCAGGTTCCTCCTACGATGATCGGGTGAATGCCCCCTCATCCCGCGAGACTGCGCTCGTTGCCGACCTGAACGAATCGCAGCGCGCGGCTGTCGAGCACCGAGGCGGGCCCATGCTCATCGTGGCAGGCGCGGGATCGGGCAAGACGCGGGTCCTGACCCGCAGGATCGCCCATCTGCTCGCGACCGGCGACGCCCAGCCCGGCGAGATCCTGGCGATCACCTTCACGAACAAGGCCGCCGGCGAGATGAAGGAACGGGTCGCGGAGCTCGTCGGAGCGCGAGCCCGCGTGATGTGGGTCTCGACCTTTCACAGCGCGTGCGTGCGCATCCTGCGCAGCGAGGCGTCAAGGCTCGGAGTGAAGAGCACCTTCACTATCTACGATCAGGCCGACTCGCTGCGCCTGATGACCATGGTGCTGCGCGACCTCGACCTCGACCCGAAACGCTATACGCCGCGGTCCTTCCTGGCCCAGGTGTCGAATCTGAAGAACGAGCTCATCGACTACGAGACCTATGCCTCGCGAGCACAGAACCACATGGAGCAGACCCTGGCCGAGGCCTACCGGCAGTACCAGGGCCGCCTTCAGCGGGCGAATGCCTTCGACTTCGACGACTTGATCTTCAGCGCAGTAGCCGTGCTCCAGCTCTTCCCGG
>WLND01000239.1 GCA_009726075.1 Actinomycetota bacterium | reverse complement strand
GTGCGAACAGCCGTGACCCCTCAGCGGCGTCGACCGTGTTCCAGCCCATGTGCGGCAGGACGGGGGCCCGGAGCGGCTCGACGACCCCGGGCCACTCCCCCAGGCCCTCGGTCTCGACCCCATGCTCGACCCCGCGATCGAAGAGCACCTGCATGCCGACGCAGATGCCGAGCACCGGGCGGCCGCCCGCGAGCCTGCGATCGACCACGATGTCGCCTCGCACTGCGCGAATCCCGGCCATGCACGCAGCGAACGCCCCGACCCCTGGGAGGACGAGCGCGCTGGCGCCCAGGGCGGCATCGAAGTCAGCGGTGACGGTGACGGTGGCACCGACATGCTCGAGCGCCCGCTGGGCCGACCTCAGATTGCCGGACCCGTAGTCGAAGACGAGGACGTCGATGGGGCTCATGCGCCGGTGAGGGTGCCCTTGGTCGACGGCACGCCGACGACCCGGACGTCGCGGGCGACCGCATCGCGAAGGGATCGGGCCACCGACTTGAACTGCGCCTCGACGACGTGATGCGCATTGCGCCCCGACAGCACTCGTACGTGCAGGGTGATCTGTGCGGTTGCGACGATCGACTCCCAGATGTGCCGTGTCAAGGTGGTGTCGTAGGACCCGATGAGCTCGACGATCTGCGGCTCCTCGTGCACGAGATAGGGCCGGCCCGAGAGATCGACCGCAGATTGCACGAGGCATTCGTCCAGGGGGACGAGCGCATCACCGAACCTGCGAAGGCCTGCGCGATCGCCGAGCGCCTCGTTGATCGCCGTGCCCAGGGCCAGCGACGTGTCCTCGACGGTGTGGTGGGCATCGACCTCGAGGTCGCCCACCGTGCGCACGACGAGGTCGAGGCCACCATGCTTGGCAAGCTGGGCCAGCATGTGGTCGAAGAACGGCACTCCGGTGTGGATGTCGCTCGTGCCGGTTCCGTCGAGATCGACCTCGACGAGGACGCTGCTCTCCTTGGTCGAGCGCTCGACGCGTGCAGTGCGGTTCATTCGGTGCCCTTCATTCGGTCTGATGTCAGGTGCTCGTGTGCCCAGAGGTCAGTCGGACGACGCGGTCGCCTCGAGCAGAGCCCGCCGAAACCTGTCGTTCTCGTCCGGAGTGCCGATGCTCACGCGCAGCCAGCCCTCTGGCTCCGGCTGCCTGATGAGAACGCCTCGGTCGAGGAGGCGCTGCCAGACGCCGGCACGGTCATCGAAGATGCCGAACATGATGAAGTTCGCATCGCTCTCGACAACGGTGAAGCCGCTGCCTGCCAGCCATGTGGCCAGCGCATCGCGTTCGGAGCGCAGCACCGCCACCTGGGCCTGCAGGACGTCTGCGTAGCGCAGTGCCGTGCTCGCAACGGCCTGGGTGACGGCCGAGAGGTGATACGGCAGGCGTACGACCTTGAGGGTGTCGACCACGGCGAAGTCGGCGGCAACCGCGTAGCCAAGCCGAGCTCCGGCCAGGCCGAACGCCTTGCTCATCGTGCGGCTGACGACGAGGTTCGGGAATCTCCCGAGGAGCTCGAGTGCCGAAGGAGTGCCCTCGCGCCTGAACTCGGCGTAGGCCTCGTCGACGATGAGCATGCTCCCGGCCGCGAGCGCCGCCGTGGCCAGGGCGATGAGGTCCGGCTGGGGCAGGGCCGTGCCGGTCGGGTTATTCGGCGATGTGACGATCACCATGGCGGCTCTGCGCTCGGCGATGATCGGCAGCGCGCGGGCCACGTCGATCTCGAACGCATCGTTTCTCGGGTAGACGGCGAACTCCGTGAAGGTGTCGCGCGCATACTCCGGGTACATGGAGTAGGTCGGACCGAACGTGAGGGCGAGCCGACCCGGCCCGCCGAATGCCAGGAACAGGTGGTGCATGACCTCATTGGACCCATTGGCGGCCCACACGTGCGCTGGGTCGACACTGACCCCCGACTCCGCACCGAGGTATCCGGCGAGCGACGCCCGAAGGTCGAGCGCATCGCGGTCCGGGTATCGGTTCAGGCCCAGCGCGGCCGTTCGTACCGACTCGGCGATGGCGTCGGCAAGTTCAGCGGTCGGGGGGTAGGGGTTCTCGTTCACATTGAGCCGCACCTGGACCTCGAGTTGAGGGGCTCCGTAGGCGGTCACTCCGACGAGATCGTCCCTGACCGGCAGCTCGAACATCGAGCCTGTCATCAACGTCCGAACGCCGGGTCGACCCGGGCACGAACGGCATCGCCGTGACCGGGAAGATCCTCGGCGTGCGCGAGGGCGATGACATGGCCCGAGACGTCGACGAGGGCCTGCTCGTCGTAGTCGATGATGTGGACGCCTCGCAGGAACGACTGCACCGAGAGCCCCGACGAGTGCCGGGCTGATCCGGCGGTGGGGAGCACGTGATTGGACCCTGCGCAGTAGTCGCCCAGCGAGACTGGCGCCCAGGTGCCGACGAAGATCGCACCGGCATTGCGCACGCGCATGGCAACGGCCCGCGCATCGGCCGTGTGGACCTCGAGGTGCTCTGCAGCGTAGGCATCGATCACCCTCAGGCCGGCTTCGAGGTCGTCGACCAGAACGATGGCGCTTTGAACGCCGCCGAGCGATTCGGTGATGCGCTCGCGATGCTTGGTCCGCGATACCTGCCTGATGACCTCGGCATCGACGGCATCAGCAAGGTCGAGCGAGTCCGTCACGAGCAGTGCGGCTGCAAGGACGTCGTGCTCCGCCTGACTGATGAGGTCAGCCGCGATATGCGACGCGTTGGCCGCGGCGTCCGCGAGCACCGCGATCTCGGTCGGCCCGGCCTCGCTGTCGATGCCGATGACCCCCTGGAGCGCCCGCTTGGCGGCCGTGACGTAGATGTTGCCGGGCCCGGTGACCAGGTCGACAGGCTCGCAGCGCATGCCATCGGGCAGGTCGACCCCGTAGGCGAGCATCGCGACGGCCTGGGCCCCGCCCACCGCGTAGACCTCGTCGACCCCGAGCAGGGCGCACGCAGCGAGCACGGTCGGGTGCGGCCAGCCCTCGAAATCCCGTTGCGGCGGCGACACGACCGCGAGTGACCGCACCCCTGCAACCTGGGCGGGGACGACGTTCATCACGACACTGCTGGGGTAGACCGCCCGCCCTCCCGGCACGTACAGGCCCACGCGATCGACCGGGATCCAGCGCTCGGTCACGGTGCCGCCGGGGGCGACCTGGGTCGTGACGTCGGATCTGCGCTGATCGAGATGGACGGCTCGGGCGCGGTTGATGGCTTCGAGCAGCGCGGCGCGGACGATCGGGTCCAGGGACTCCACGGCCGCTGCGATGCGATCGGCCGGGACTCTCAGCGACGCGGGAGCGATGCCGTCGAGCGCGATGGTCCAGCGGTGGATCGCGGAGGCGCCTTCGTCTCGAACGTCGGCGATGATCGGCCGCACGTGCTCTGCCGCATCGGCGACATCCATCACTGCTCGCGGGAGGATCGTGCGGGGATCAACGGCTGAGCCGCGAAGGTCGATGCGCCTGATCACGGGCGTCAGTTTACGCTCACCCTGTGCCCACGACGCTGCCGCTGTTCCCGCTGAACACCGTCCTGGTGCCGGGCCTCGTACTCCCCCTCCACATCTTCGAGCCCCGCTACCGTGAACTCATCGAGCAGCTTCTGGCGATGCCCGACGAATCCGAGCGCGAGTTCGGGGTGATCGCGGTCCGCCAGGGGCGGAGTATCGATTCGATGGGCGTGGGTGCCCTGTACGAGATCGGCACCGCAACCCTGTTGCGCGAGGCTGACCAGTTCGAGGACGGACGCTACGACATCGTCACGACCGGTTCCCGCAGATTCCGACTGCACTCCATCGACACCAGCCGACCGCTCATCACCGGCGACGTCGAATTCCTCGACGAGCCAAGTGGCGAGAGCGACCCCGCGCTGATCATGCAGGTATCGCGCCTGTTCGGCACCTACCGAGGGCTGCTGGCCGGCCAGATCGACGTCGAGTTCGCCGACGATCAGGGTCTCCCCGATGACCCCACCGTCCTGAGCTACCTCATCACCGCCGCGATGGTTCTCATGACGGAAGAGCGGCAGGCCCTCATCGGGGCGGCCGATAGCAGGCAGCGGCTCGCCGCGGCCCGGGGCCTGCTCACCCGCGAGATCGGGCTCATCGGGGCCCTCTCGGCGCTCCCGGCCATCGACCTCGCATTCACGCAGCCCTCCCCCAACTAGCGCCCGAAGGACTCGCC
>WLND01000238.1 GCA_009726075.1 Actinomycetota bacterium | reverse complement strand
TACCGTAGGTCGCAGGTTCAAATCCTGCCGGGGGCACAGATCGTTGCTTCTCACGGCAATGGTGTTGACTGGTCGCCTTATGACGACGCCGACCCTCACCCGTCCGCACTTCGCCGCAACCGGATCGAGCCTCTACCCGATCATCATGGCGGTGTTCTGCTCCGTGCTGCTCATCTCGAACATCGGCGCCACCAAGCTCATCGAGTTCGGCCCGCTCATCACCGACGGCGGCGCGTTCCTGTTCCCGCTGACCTACCTCATCGGCGACATCCTCAGCGAGGTCTACGGCTGGAAGGCGGCGCGCCGAGCGGTCGTCCTCGGATTCGCGATGGCGATACTCGCGGCAGTCACGTTCTTCCTCGTCCAACTCTCTCCCCCTGCCGCCGGCTACGAGAACCAGGCCGCATTCGAGGCCGTGCTCGGCTTCGTGCCGCGCATCGTGCTCGCGAGCATCTGCGGCTTCCTCGTCGGCCAGCTCCTCAACGCCTACGTCCTGGTGAAGATCAAGGAGCGCACGAAGGAGAAGCACCTGTGGGCGCGCCTCATCGGCTCGACCGTCGTCGGGGAGTTCGCAGACACGTTCGTCTTCTGCACGATCGCGTTCTACGGGGTCATTACCGGGGCAGAGTTCGCCAACTACGTCCTCGTCGGCTATCTCTACAAGACCCTGCTGGAGGTCGTGCTCCTGCCGATCACCTACCCGGTCATCAAAGCCATCAAACGACGCGAGCCGACCTACGAAGTGCAGACGGCTTCCTGAACTGGTTTCACGCGGGCCTCGCAGCGGACCGAACCGCGGCAATGAGTCGTTACCGTCCGTACCGGCCGAGGAAGTCGGCCTTGTAGTCGGCGAAGCGGCCGTCGATGATGCTCGCCCGCATCTGATCGATCATCCGGATGATGAACCGCTCGTTGTGGATCGTGGCCAGCGTCGATGCGAGCATCTCCTTGGCCCTGAACAGATGGTGGACGTAGGCGCGCGTGTGGTGCTGGCAGGTGTAGCAGTCGCAGTCGTCGTCGATGGCAGCGAAATCCCGCTTGTAGCCGGCATTGGTGATGTGGAATCGGCCGGCCGGGTGATAGACCGTGCCGTTGCGGGCAATGCGCGATGGCGCCACGCAGTCGAAGGTGTCGGCGCCGTTCTCGACCGCGATGAAGACGTCCTCCGGCTCACCGATGCCGAGCAGATGCCGTGGCTTGTTCTCGGGCAGTTCCTCGGTGACCCAGCGCACGATGGTTCCGAGCTCTGACTTCTCGAGGGCTCCCCCGATACCGAAGCCATCGAACTCAAGTCCGCCGAGATCGCGGGCGGCCTTGCGGCGCAGGTCCTCGTACTGGGCACCCTGCACCACGCCGAACAGCGCTTGATACGGCCGGTGGCTGCGCACCTCGGTCAGCCGCTGATGCTCGATCACGCAGCGCTGTGCCCAGGCGAAGGTCCGATCGAGCGAACGCTCCTGGTACTCGCGGGTGTTCATCAGCGTCGTGCACTCGTCGAACGCGAAGATAATGTCGGCGCCGATCTGGTGCTGCACCTGCATCGACACCTCAGGGGTGAACCGGTGCATCGAGCCGTCGAGGTGCGACTTGAAGGTGACACCGTCGTCGTCGACATGGGCCAGCCGGTCCTTGCCATTCGCGATGACATCGTCGGTGCGCACCGTCTTGGCGTCCATCGCCAGGACCTTCTTGAATCCGACCCCCAGCGAGAGCACCTGGAATCCACCGCTGTCGGTGATCGTCGGGCCGTTCCAGTTCATGAAGGACGAGACTCCGCCCGCCTCGTCGACGATGTCCGGGCCCGGCTGCAGGTAGAGGTGATAAGCATTTGCCAGGATCACCTGGGCACCCAATTCGCGCATGGTCTCGGGAAGGACGGCCTTGACGGTCGCCTTCGTGCCGACCGGAGTGAACGCCGGGGTCAGGATCTTGCCGTGCGGGGTCGTGATGACGCCAGCGCGCCCGAGGGGGGCACCACTGCCGGCCGGACCGGGGCCATCCGCCAGCCGATGCTCGATCTCGAAGAAGTCGCTCATGACTCCTGGCCGACCTCGTGCAGGATGCTCGCCAGTTCGTCGCCGTGGACCGGGCCAATGATGCGCGCCGCGATTCGGCCCTGCCGATCGACCACGACCGTGCTTGGCAGCGCCTTGGCCGGCACGCCGGGGATCGTGGCGAGCATCGACCCGCTCGCGTCGACGATGCTGTCGTACTTGATGCCAGTCTGGTCGGCGAAGTCGCGGGCCGCCGCGGCCTCGTCCATCACGTTGATGCCGATGAACTCGACCTGCTTCGGGTCCCTGCTGGCATACGCGGCAGCCAGGACCGGGATCTCGTCACGACAGGGAGCGCACCAGGAGGCCCAGTTGTTCACCACGACGACACGTCCCGCCGCATCGGCCACGGCACCCGACCCGCCCGAGAGCAGTTCGCCCGAGATGTCGGGCATCGGCTCGCGGTCCTCGACCGCGATCCGGGTCACCCCGACCGGTCCGGCAACCGGGGCCCGGCCGCAGCCGGGCAGCACAACCAGGCACGCGAGGAGCCCTGCTACCCCCGCGGCCACGCAACGTCGCTTCACGGAGGACATCCTGCCCCGACCCCGGATAGCCTCAAACCATGCCTACCGTCGACTCGGCGTTCACCTCGTCTGATACCTGGATCCCCGTCTCGCCTCGGCTCGCGGTTGCCCGGCGCATCAGCCTCTCGCTCGTCTTCATTCTCATCGCTGCCGCCGTCGCAGCGCTGTTCTTCACAGCCGACGTTCCCCGACCCATCGCCGGGCTGGCCGCAGCCGCCGTGGTCGTCGTCTTCTGCTGGCTCTGGTGGCTCATCGGCCGCCGGGTACGGTCCTTCGGCTACGCCGAGCGCGGCGATGACCTGCTCGTGACGAGCGGCATCATGTTTCGACGCATGGTCATCGTCCCGTACGGACGAATGCAGCTCGTCGATGTCACGGCCGGCCCGATCGACCGGATGCTCGGCGTCACGACCGTCCAGCTCCACACCGCCGCCGCGACCACCGACGCCACGATCCCTGGCCTCGAGCCCGAGGTGGCCGCTGCGCTGCGCGACCGGCTCGCGAGCCGCGGCGAGCAGCGCGGGGCCGGGCTTTGAGCTCCGACGAAGCCGGCCGATCGAGCATCGGCGA
Source organism: Actinomycetota bacterium (assembly GCA_009726075.1). Lineage (GTDB taxonomy): Bacteria > Actinomycetota > Actinomycetes > S36-B12 > S36-B12 > WLND01. The sequence continues at coordinate 1,045 of WLND01000238.1, read as the reverse complement.
TGACCTCGGGCTCGGCCTGACGGTGCCCGGGCCGGGCCGCCTGGCGCCAAACGGCCACCTGCGCGTGCATCCGGCCACCCCGATCGTGCACGCGGTCTCAGCCGTGCCCTTCATCGCCCTGGTCCTCATCAGCCTCTGGGCTCCGATCGCCGGGCAGTTCGGCGCCTGGTCGCTGCTGGGAGCGATCGTGATCGTCACCGGCGGCGCGGCGATCGTGGCCGGCTTCGCCTACGTCAGCTGGCGGAACCGCACCTACTGGTTCGACGACGACGGCGACTTCCGGATGGACTCCGGCATCGTGAACAGGCAGCAACGACGGCTCCAGCTCTCTCGACTGCAATCGGTCGATGTCGTGCAGCCACTTGTCGCTCGCCTGTTCGCGATGGCAGCAGTCTCACTCGAGGTTGCTGGCACCAGCGGCTCGAGCATCCAACTTCGGTACCTGCCGCTCGCCGAGGCCCGCGCCGTGCGCACACAGGTGCTGGCCCGGGCGGCAGGGCTGCGGCACGACGCCGGCGAGGCACCCGAGGAGGTCATCGCGACCGTGTCGCCGGGGCAGCTCGCCCTGTCGCTCGTGCTTCGCTCGAGCACGGCCGGACTGCTCGCGACCACGGCGCTCATCGTCTTCGCCACGGTTGCCACCGAGGGCTGGGGTGGCCTTGCCCTCGCGTTCATCACCGGCGGCCTGCCCATTCTCATGGTCGCGACCGAGTTCATGAAGTACTTCAACTTCACGATCGCTGATTCGCCCGACGGCCTGCGGCTCCGATTCGGCCTCGTCCAGACCCAGACCCGCACTGTCCCTCCGGGCCGAGTGCAGGCGGTGGGCCTGATCGAGCCGCTCCTGTGGCGCCGGATGGGGTGGGTTCGCGTCGAGCTGAATGTCGCCGGCATGACCGCCGAGAGTGGCGGCAAGGTGGAAACCCTGCTCACGCCGGTCTCGGATCGCGTCACCGCCGCGCGGATCCTCGCGCGGGTGCTGCCTGGCGTCGCCCTCGACGACCTGCCGTGGCGCTCTGCCCCGCCCCGAGCCCGGTGGCGCTCG
>WLND01000237.1 GCA_009726075.1 Actinomycetota bacterium | reverse complement strand
GATCAGCGCCATCAACTGCTCGGTCGTCGCCTCGACCTCCTGGTCGTAGAACTCGGCGATCTTGCGCAGCATGGTGTCGACGGCACCGGTGTCCTCACCGACCGCGATCATCTGCACGACCATCTCAGGGAAGACCGCATGCTTCGCCAGCGGAGCAGCCATGCCCGCCCCGTCACGGACACTCTCCTTGTCGGCATGCACGGCGCGGGCGATGACGATGTTTCCCGACGTGTCGGCCACGATGTCGAGGGCGGTGAGGACGGGAACGCCGGCCGCGAGCAGAGTCGAGAGGTTTCGGGTGAATCGGGCAAGCGCAATCTTCTGGAAGAGCTTGCCGAAAATCGGCACCCTAAACTTGATGGGGTCGACGACCGCCCGCACCTTGAGGCTCGTGCGCTTTCGCCGGTAGACCATGGCCAGGGCAACGATCCCCCCGAGAATTGGCAGGCTGACCAGCGGATTCGTGATGAGGTGAGACAGGTTCACGAGCAGCTGGGTCGGCGCGGGCAACTGGCCCCCGAACGAGGCGAACATCTCCGAGAAGATCGGGACGACGAAGATGAGCATGGCAATCGTAATGAGGACGGCGATGATGCCAACCGCGACCGGATAGGTCATCGCGGACTTGATCTTGCTGCGCAGCAGCACATCCGCCTCCATCGAGGCCGCGATCTCGAGCATTGTCGTGTCGAGGAAGCCGCCCACCTCTCCGGCCCTGATCATGCTGATCATCAACGGCGGGAACGGCTTCTGCTTCTGCATGGCGATCGAAAGCGAATCCCCCCGCTCGACGTCGGTCGTCACCTCGCCGAGAATCCCTCGCAGCGTGGGGTTCGGCGACTGCTCGCTCAGGATCGTCAGGCAGCGGAGGATCGGCAGCCCCGAGGCCAGCATCGTCGCGAACTGGCGACTGAAGACCGCGAGGTCCTTGGGCTTCACTCGGGGCTTCAGCAGCTGCACATTCCGGTTCATGCCGGTCTTGCTCACGGTCTCGACAGCGATCGGCGTCATGCCGAGGTTGCGTACCCGAGACAGCGCATCGGCCTCGCTCACCGCGGTCAACTTCTCCTCAACGAGCCGGCCGGTTCGGGAGCGGGCCTTGACGATGTATTCAGTCTGAGGCATTGTCGCTCATCCCCAGCAGCTGGTGGAGTTCTGAGGCGTCCGAGCACTTCTCCCGAGCAGTTTCGTAGGTGATGGTGCCGCTCGTCACGAGTTCTGCCAAGTTCTGATTCAGCGTATGCATGCCGAATCGCGACCCGGTCTGAAGCGTTGACGGGATCGACTGAAGCTTGCTCTCCCTGATGAGGTTGCGTACCGCCGGCGTCGCGACCAGCACCTCGGTCGCGGCCACTCGTCCTCGCCCGTCCGACGTCTTGCACAGGGTCTGGCAGACGACCGCCTGAATCGAGGCAGCGACCTGGGTGCGGATCTGTGCCTGCTGCCCGGGGGGAAAGACGTCGATGATGCGGTCGATCGTCGACCCGGCCGACGAGGTGTGCAGGGTGCCGAACACCAGATGGCCTGTCTCGGCGGCGGTGAGTGCAATCGCAATGGTCTCCAGATCGCGCATCTCACCGACGAGGATGATGTCCGGATCCTCCCGGAGGGCATGCTTGAGGGCGTTCGCGAACGACAGGGTGTCGTCGCCAACCTCTCGCTGGTTGACGACGCTCATGCGGTGCTGGTGAACGAACTCCACTGGATCCTCGATCGTCATGATGTGGGCCTTGCGGGTGCGATTCGCCCGATCGATGATGGCGGCGAGCGTCGTCGACTTGCCCGAGCCGGTCGGCCCGGTCACCAGGACGAGACCTCGCGGCAGGTCAGCGAAGCCGGCGATCACCTCCGGCATGTTCAGCGCCTCGAGGGGCTTGATCTCCCAGGGAATCGCACGCAGGACGCCGCCGATCGTGCCGCGCTGCTGGAAGAGATTGACACGGAACCGCGCCGCGCCGGCCAACTCGTAGGCGAGGTCGAGCTCCTTCGTCTCCTCGAAGCGCTGCTTCTGCCGCTCAGTCAGGATCGAGTAGAGGCAGTCCTGCAACTGGGTGCCGGTGAGCGGGCTGAACCCGCTGACGGGTTCGAGGTCGCCGCGAACGCGGATCATCGGCGGGGCCTTCAACGTGAGATGGAGGTCCGATCCGCCGCGCTCGAGCAGATGGAGCAGGAGTTCGTCGAGTTCGATCCCCGCGTCCGCACCGATCACGCTTGAACGATCAAGATGGACGATCCCGGGGTCACCGCCTGCCGGAGGCGCCGACGGCGGAGTCGGAGCTGCACCGAAACGATCAGCAAGCGGCAGCGAGAAGGCCTGTTCGTTCTGGTTCATGCCGTCACCCTCAGCACCTCGGTGATCGTGGTCGATCCGTTCGCGACGTTCATCCACCCGTCCTGGCGCAGCGTGCGCATCCCCTGTCCGATCGCCATTCGCCGGATCTCGTCAGACGAGGCCCGCGCTGTCGCCAACCGTTCGATCTCCTCGGTCATCGGCATCACTTCGTGGATCGCGAGCCGACCGCGATAGCCGGTGCCCGCGCAGTTCGTGCAGCCCACCGGGTCGAAGACGGTTGGGGCTACGCCCTCCGGGGGGTCGAAGCTCACGGCCGCAAGATCCCCCTCAGTCTTGTCCGTTCGCCTCTTGCACTGATCGCATAGGCGTCGCGCCAGCCGTTGACCCGTCGCGCACTCGAGTGCCGAGCCGATGAGGAACGGCTCGATGCCCATCTCGGTGAGCCGGGTGACAACGCTCGGCGCATCATTCGTATGGAGGGTCGTGAGGACCAGATGCCCGGTCAGTGCCGCCTCGACGGCGATCTGCGCAGTTTCGTGATCGCGGATCTCGCCGATGAGGACCACGTCCGGGTCTGCGCGCAGGATTGCCCGCAGGGACGAGGCAAAGGTGAGGCCGGCCTTGGTGTTCGTCTGCACCTGGTTGATCCCCGGGATCCGGTACTCGACCGGATCCTCGACCGTCACGATGTTCACCTCGGGTCGGATCACCGCGTTCAGCGTCGCGTACAAGGAGGTCGACTTGCCCGAGCCGGTCGGGCCGCTGATGATCGACATCCCGTAGGGCCGCTCGTAGGCCGCCCGCCAGCGCTCGAGGTTGGCCGGCGAGAACCCAAGTTGCGACAGCGTCATGAGCACCGACGAGTTGTCCAGGATCCGCATGACGATCTTCTCGCCCCAGACCGTCGGCAGGCAGTTCACGCGCAGGTCAATTTTTCGTCCATTCGACACGACCGAGAGGCGTCCATCCTGAGGACGCCTCTTCTCGGCGATGTCCATGTCCGACATGATCTTCAGACGTGAGATGACGGCCGCCTGAATCTCCTTGGGAGCAGGGGCCTTCTCCTTCAGCACGCCATCGATCCGATAGCGGATGCGGATGCTGTCCTCCCCCGGCTCGACGTGGATATCGGAGGCCTGGTCGGCTATGGCCTGGCTGAGCAACAGGCTCACGTAGCGGACGAGGGGCGCATCCTTCGTCATCACGATCGGCGATGAGAGATCGACCGCAACCTCGTCTTGCATGAGGTCCCTGACCAACTCACCGAGCTCGGCCTCAGCACGGTAGACGAGGTTCAGTCGCGTCTGTATCTCCCCCTTCAGCGCCACCGCGAACCTGACCGGCATTCGCGTGATCGCCTGAAGGTCCTCGCGCACCTGCCAGTCCATCGCCGTCTGCGAGTCAGCGGCAACAAGCAGGGATCCGGCATCGATCGACACCGGCACGACGCCGTACTTGCGCGCCTGCTCGCCGGTGACGAGTCCGCTTGCCAGCGGGTCGATGACAGCGTCGATGATCTCGATGAACTCAAGGCCGGCCGCCTCGACGGTGCACCGCACCACGTCCTTCTTCGTCACCACACCCTGTCTCACCAACACATTGAGCACACGCTCGTCGAGCGCATTGGCGCTTTCGTGGGCCAGGCTCAGCTGCTCGACTGTGATCAGGCCCTGTTCAACGAGAAGGTCGGCTGCCTGACGGTCGCTGGCGCTCATCAGTCGGTTCCGTCCTGCGACGCCGCGGCACGGGACCCGACCCCGGGGCTGCCCCATCCGGCCCTCTTGAGCGCGACATTGAAGTCGGACGGTTGGGCGACGATGGCCTCGGCATCGCCCTTGGCGACCTGGCCGGCCATGACGAGTCGCACGAGGTCCTGCTGGAACGTGCGCATGCCGTAGTACTGGCCCTCG
>WLND01000236.1 GCA_009726075.1 Actinomycetota bacterium | reverse complement strand
TGCCCATCATCGACCTCCTCGACACCCGCGATGAGGCGCGTGTCGTCGGGCACCTCGGACCCGACATCCTCGGGTCCGATTGGGAGCCCGGCCCGGCGGTCGAGCGACTGCGGCGGGATCCGAGTGCGGAGATCGGCGTGGCACTCCTCGAGCAGCGCAATCTCGCGGGCATCGGCAATCTCTACAAGTGCGAGAGCCTCTTCATCGCCGGGGTGTCGCCGTGGCGGACGGTGCAGGACGTCGACGATCTCGCCGGCCTGGTGACCACGGCACATCGGCTGCTTGATCGAAACAAGGCCCGCCCGTCGCAATCGACGACCGGAGAGGAGGGCTATGGACGCACCCACTTCGTCTTCGAGCGCGCCGGCCGGCAATGCCGCCGATGCGGCGCGACCATTCGGCGTGCTCGGCAGGGTGCTGCACCGGCCGACCGGGCAACCTACTGGTGCGGGGCCTGCCAGGCCGATTGACGAATGGCCACGGGAATGCACGTGTTCAGCATCATTGGCGTGGCCGGATTAATTGGCGTGAAAGGCCAACCGTGGCGAAGGGGCCTCGGCCTGAACCAGGTAATTCGAAACCGAGTGCATCACATCGGAGAGCGGCACATCAAGGGCTCCGCAGATCGCTGCAAGCAACTCGCTCGACGCCTCTTTCTGACCTCGCTCGACCTCCGAGAGGTAACCGAGCGAGACTGCGGCAGCGGCCGATACATCGCGAAGCGTGCGACCTTGATCCTGACGACGACGCCGAAGTTCGTCACCGATCACATGCCGAAGAACGATCACGGGCGAACCTCCCTCATGGACTCTTTGTACACGGTATCCCGATGGCCTGACATGCGCCACATCGGGAGCGAAATTTAACCGGACGTGCGGTTCAACGCCCGGCCGCCGCTCGTTTATTCCTGACCGCCCCCCAATGCGCGGGGCCGCGCCTCGACCACCTCACGGACGAGCTCGAAAACAGCGTCCACCGTCGCCTGCCTGACCGACCGCCGATCGCCTGAGAGCTCGAGCAGACGACTCGTCGTTCGATCGCGACCCGCATCGTGAACGGCGATCCAGACGGTGCCCGGGCTCTGGCCGTCCAGCTCGTCTGGCCCCGCCACACCCGTCGTGCCCACTCCGATGTCGGCATGCAGGAGGCGGGCAGCGGCACGCGCCAGCTGAACGGCAACCTCCTGGCTCACGACATGCTCGAGCAGCGCTGGGTCCACGCCCAAGACACTGGCCTTGGTGTCCGTCGCATAGGCGACGACACCCCCCCGAAGCACTGACGAGCACCCCGGTACATCGGCGATCGTCGCTGCGACGAGGCCTGCGGTGATCGACTCGGCGGTGGCGAGGGTCAGCTCGCGAGCCTGGAGGAGGCCCACGATGTCAGTGGCAAGCACCGGGCCGGCTGTGGTCACAGCACGGCCCCGTCGTTCGTCACCTCGCCAGCAGGTACCAGGCGCAACCTCCTGGCGCGAACGATGTAGTCCAGGCCCGTGGCGATCGTGAGGATCACCGCAATGGCCATGACCGTGGCCGCGGCAGCCGGCCACCAGCCGACATTCGGCAGGTCGATGAGGTACATCGTGATCGCCACCGTCTGTGCCACCGTCTTCACCTTGCCACCTCTGCTGGCCGGGATGACTCCATGCTCGATGACCCAGAACCGAAGAAGACTCACCCCGATCTCGCGAACGAGGATGACGGCGGTCACCCACCACATGAGCTCGCCCATCGCCGAAAGGCTGATCAGCGCCGCCCCGATCAGCGCCTTGTCGGCCAGTGGGTCGGCAATCTTCCCGAAGGTCGTGACCTGCCCGCGGCGACGGGCAATGGCACCGTCCATGAGGTCTGTGATGGACGCGGCGACGAACACGAGTGCTGCGCAATCTCGCGCTAGGCCGCCCGAGCGCCCGTCGGCGACGAGGAGGACGACGAGCAACGGAACGCACAGGAGCCTGAGCACGGTGAGCGCATTCGGCAGGTTCAGGATCGGTGCGTTGCTGGGTGGATACCCCGCAGGGTCGAGCGGGGCAGGCTTCACTGTCGCTCCGCGATGAGGTCAACCCCATCCGTGTCGATCACGACCGCGGCGACAAAGTCGCCCACCGAGACCTCGCCTGCGGAGTCCAGGGCGATCACCGTCGCACCGTCATCGGGACCCTGATGTCCGGCGCGGCCAATCGCGACCGGCAACCCGTCGTCGTCATCGTCCACCGACTCGACCAGCACACGTACGCGCTCTCCGACTCGATCCTCCGCCCGCTGCGCCATGATCTCCTCGACGAGCGACGTCACCGACTCGACCCGCTCCCTGATCACGTCGTCCGGCACCTTGTCATCGAACCCGGCGGCCTCAGTCCCGTCCTCGTCGCTGTACCCGAACACGCCGACCGCATCGAGTCGCGCCTGCGTCAGGAATGCGGTGAGCTCTGCAACATCGTCGTCGGTCTCCCCCGGAAACCCCACGATGATGTTGCTGCGGATGCCCGCTGCGGGGTCAAGGCCCCTGATCTGGGCGATCAACGCCAGAAACTCCTCACGGCCGCCGAATCGGCGCATGCGACGCAGCACCGTCGGACTCGCATGCTGGAAGGACAGGTCGTAGTAGGGAGCGACGACATCCGTGCGGGCAATGACCTCGATGAGGCCCGGTCGGACCTCTGCCGGCTGCAGGTACGCCACCCTGAGCCGCTGCACTCCGGTGCCTTCGCCGATTGCGGGCAGCAGGGTCTCGAGGAGCCGCAGATCGCCGAGGTCCTTTCCGTACGAGGTCGAGTTCTCGCTGACGAGCACGACCTCCTTGACCCCTTCGCCGACGAGCCAGGCGATTTCGGCAACCACGTCGGCCGGCGGGCGAGAGATGAACGACCCACGAAATGACGGGATCGCGCAAAACGTGCAGCGGCGATCGCATCCGGACGCCAGCTTGACAGGCGCGACGGGGCTGCCGTCGAGCCTTCGCCGGAGCACCGGTGGCGCCCAGCCAGCTGGTAACACCTCTGCGCCAGCCTCGGCCTGACCATGCCCCGGGATCGATGCCCCTCCGGCGGCGCGCTCAACCGGCGAGATGGCCAGGAGCTTGCGGCGGTCGGTCGGGGCATGCGGCACGTGCTGCTCGCCCGCGACGATACGGGTGAGCCGGTCGGCGATATCCGGATAGTCGTCGAACCCGAGGATGGCGTCGGCCTCTGGCAGCGCCTCGGCAAGATCACGCCCATACCGCTCGCTCAGACAGCCGACGGCCACAACGGCGCGCGGCCCTGACGGTCCGTCCTTGAGGTCGGCAACCGCCAGCACTGCGTCGATCGAGTCCTTCTTCGCGACCTCCACGAAGCCGCAGGTATTCACCAGGACCGCCGTCGCATCAGCGGGATCGTCGACCACATCCCAACCGGCGCTGCTCAGGCGCCCAGCCAACTCCTCGGAGTCGACTTCGTTTCGGGCGCAGCCCAGGGTGACGATTGCAACGGTCTGGCGCGGGTTCACCCCGTCAGCCTACGGAACTACTCCTCCGCCGGCTGCATCAATGCCTGCTGTTCGAACTGCGCGATGATCGGATCGGGATCAACGCCCAGGACGACCGCCATCGAACGGACCTGACCGCGGGCATACACGAATCCGCCGCAGTGGTCGAAGTCGTCGCGCTCGATCGCCGCAATAATGCTGGCACGGATCTTGGTCATCTGAGCAAGATCGGCCACCGTGACACCGGCGCTCTTCCTGGCACGGCCCAGCATCTCGCCAGCCGTCATTTGCGCCACGCCTCCCGCTCGCCTTGGGGGATAGCGTAGCGAGGCAACACTCCTCGCGCGGGTGCTTTGTACTGCCATGTCCGTCTTCCTTTCAGTCGCCGCGTAGTTGGGAGATGATTTGGGGTAGTTCATCCGGGGTCATCAGCACCTCACGCGCCTTGGAGCCCTCAGACGGGCCCACCACGCCGCGAGACTCCATGAGGTCCATGAGTCGGCCCGCCTTCGCGAAGCCCACTCGGAGCTTCCGCTGAAGCATCGACGTCGATCCGAACTGCGTCGAAACCACGAGTTCAACGGCCTGGAGCAGGATGTCGAGGTCGTCGCCGATATCGCCATCAACCTCCTTGGCGACCGGCGCCGACGCGATGACCTCCGCGAGGTACATCGCGTCGCCCTGGCTCTTGCAGTGGGCAACCACGGCGCGGATCTCGTTCTCCGAGACGAAGGCTCCCTG
>WLND01000235.1 GCA_009726075.1 Actinomycetota bacterium | reverse complement strand
GGCCCCATGGCTGCGTCCGTGGAGATCGTCCGCGAGGCTCTTTCGCAGGCACTCTCGGAGGTTGGTGTCGATATCGAAGAGGTGCAGATCCAGGTCGCGGGACGACGCGAGATCGTCCGCGTCGTGGTCGACAAGGACGGCGGGGTCGATCTCGATCTCGTCGCGGACGTGAGCCGCCGAATCGCCGAGTTGCTCGATGCGGAGCCCCTCGCCGATCAGTTCGCGGCGACGTACGTGCTCGAAGTATCGTCGCCGGGAACCGATCGGCCCCTCACCGAGCCCAAGCACTGGCGTCGAGCGGCGAGCCGCCTCGTTGAGGTCGTGCTCATCGACGGAACCAGCGTCGAGGGCCGGATCATGAGCGCCGACGACCGCGAGGTCGCCATCGAACTGCCCGACGGTCACGTCCGTGCCATCCCGATGTCCGGCATCGCCAAGGGGCTGGTGCAGGTCGAATTCACGCACCACGGCGGCACCGCGAGCGGCGATTCAGTCGGCGATGACCTGACGCTCGGGGATGACCTGACCATCGACGAAGACGTCGCTACTGGCGACGAGGAATAGGGGTCCAGCATGGACATTGACGTCAGCGCACTCAAGGGACTCGTCAATGAGCGCGAGCTCTCACTCGACCTGGTGGTCGAGAGCATCGAGCAAGCGCTCCTGGTCGCATACCGCAGCACCGAGGGTGCCGCGGAACGCGCACGCGTGGTGCTCGATCGCCGTACCGGGCATGTCGTCGTGTACGCGTGCGAGGTCGACGAGGAGGGCGTCACCCTCCGGGAGTACGACGACACCCCGACCGGGTTCGGCCGGATCGCATCGACCACGGCCAAGCAGGTCCTGCTCAGCCGCCTGCGCGAGGCAGAGGGTGACGTCACCCTCATCGAGTTCACCGGCCGTGAGGGCGATCTCGTCTCCGGAGTCGTGCAGCAGGGGACGAATCCGAGGATGATTCGCGTCGACATCGGCAAGGTGGAGGCCAACCTCCCCCCGGAGGAGCAGGTTCCCGGCGAGTCGTATGTGCATGGCACGCGCCTGAAGTGCATCGTCACCGGCGTTCGCAAGGGTTTCAAGGGCCCGCAGGTCACCGTGTCGCGCACCCACCCGAATCTCGTCCGGCAACTCTTCGCCCTCGAGGTCCCCGAGATCGCCGACGGGACGGTGACGATCAACGCCATCGCTCGCGAGGCGGGCCACCGCACGAAGATCGCCGTGCACTCGACCGTCCCGGGAGTGAACGCCAAGGGTTCGTGCATCGGCCCGATGGGGCAGCGCGTTCGGCAGGTCATGTCCGAGCTCTCCGGCGAGAAGATCGATATTGTCGACTACAGCGATGACCCGGCCGAGATGATTGCCCATGCGCTGTCACCGGCGAGGGTCTCGCAGGTGATGATCGTCGACCCGATCGCCCGCGCCGCGCGGGTGATCGTCCCCGATTATCAGCTCTCACTGGCCATCGGTCGCGAAGGGCAAAATGCCCGACTTGCCGCACGAATGACCGGGTGGCGCATCGACATTCGCTCGGACGCAGCGCCGCCCGAGCCGCTGCCGACCTACGAGGCGTGAGCGGGCCGGTTCGCACGTGCATCGGCTGCCGGCAGCGAGCAGAGCCGGCCGAGTTGCTGCGGGTGGTCATCGCGGAAGGCTCCCTTGTGGCGGACGCGAGGCGACGGTTGCCGGGCAGGGGCGCCTGGATCCATCCCGTTGCCGCGTGCGTTGAAGCGGCGACCCGCAAGCGCGCCTGGGGCCGGGCCCTGCGTCATCCCGGCGCCATTGAGCTCTCGGCTGTGCAGGAGCTCACGTCAGGACGGGTATAGTTACGCCTTGGCCGTCGGCAATCTCGCCATCGCGCCATCCACCCACTGGTCGGGAGCCCTTGATGAGGATTACCACCCGATGAACGCGCGGAAATGATCATGCGTCGTTCGCACTAAGGCCCCGGGTGGCAAGCCCGGGCCAAAGACAGGAGAGTCGTGTCCAAGGTTCGGGTCCATGAGCTCGCAAAAGAGCTCGGTGTGTCCAGCAAGGATGTCCTTGCGAAATTGCAAGAACTCGGTGAGTTCGTAAAGTCTGCCTCGTCCACGGTCGAGGCCCCCGTCGTGCGCAAGCTGCGCGAGGCCATGCCCGCCGTCGAAGCCCCGGTCAAGAAGGCCGCTGCCAAGAAGGTGCCGGCCAAGGCCGCCGACGAGTCGATCGCTCCGGATGCCGCCTCGAGTGCGGCGCCGGTTCTGGCGACGCCGGCAGCCCCCGCTGCGCCCCCCGCCGGCCCCTCGGGCCCGACACCTGGCGGGCCCACTCCCGCTGGGCCGACCCCGGCCGGTCTGACCCCAGCCGGTTTGACCCCAACCGGTCCGACGCCCGCTGGTCCGACCCCGAATGGCCCATCACCGGTCCCCGCGGCACCGACGCCGGCGACACCGTCTCCCGGCACGATTGCGGCTTCCGCGGGCGATGCGGCCCCCGTTGCGTCCGCGACTCCGGGACCTGCGACTCCGGGAACCGCTACGCCGGGCACTGCTACTCCGGGAACCGCTACCCCGGGAACCGCTACTCCGGGAACCGCGACCCCGGGAACTGCCCCTGCGGGGGGTGCCACTCCGGTCGGACCCCGACCCACGGGACCGCGGCCCGGCAACAATCCGTTCGGTGGCAGCACCGGCATGGGCCGGCCGCCAGTGCCGCGGCCCGGCAACAATCCGTTCGGCGGCAGCACCGGCATGGCGCGCCCGGCATCGCCCGGGGCAGTGCCCGGCGTTCCGCGTCCCAATCCCGGCACCATGCCGCCCCGTCCGCCCCGTCCGGCGGGCGCCGGCGCTCCCGGCGGCCCGAGTCGCGGTCCGGGTGGATTCCAGGGCAGGGGACCCTCGGGTCCTGGCGGCCCCAGCCGTGGCCCAGGTGGTCCCGGAGGATTCCAGGGTCGCCCGGCTGGCCCGGGTGGCGCGACTACCGGGGCTCCAGGGCGCGGTCCGGGTGGTCCCGGTGGGTTCCAGGGCCGTCCGGGAGGTCCGGGAGCCGGAGCTCGTGGCACGACCGCGGGTGCATTCGGCCGGCCCGGTGGTCGCCCGTCCCGTGGACGCAAGTCCAAGCGGGCGAAGCGCCAGGAGTTCGACAACATGCAGGCGCCGTCCATGGGCGGTGTGCGCATCACGCGCGGACAGGGCGAGATGGTTCGCCTGCCCCGCGGCGCGAGCCTCACCGATTTTGCCGACAAGATCAACTGCATGCCGGCCGATCTCGTCAAGGTGCTCATCGAGCTTGGTGAGATGGTGACGGCGACGCAATCGATCGACGACGACACGCTGCGCCTGCTCGGCTCCGAGCTCAACTACAACGTTGAGGTCGTGTCGCCCGAGGATGAGGACCGCGAGCTGCTCGAGTCGTACCACCTCGAGTTCGGCGAGGATGAGGGCGAGGACGTCGATCTCGTCGTCCGACCGCCGGTCGTCACGGTCATGGGCCACGTCGACCACGGCAAGACCCGACTGCTCGATGCGATCCGCAAGACGAACGTCCTCGGAGGCGAGGCTGGCGGCATCACGCAGCACATCGGTGCCTACCAGGTCGCGGCGCAGACGGCTGACGGCGAGCGCAAGATCACCTTCATCGATACCCCGGGCCATGAGGCGTTCACCGCCATGCGTGCCCGTGGTGCCCAGGTCACGGATATCTCGATCCTCGTGGTTGCCGCGGACGATGGCGTCAAGCCTCAGACGATTGAGGCCCTGAACCACGCGCAAGCGGCCGGGGTGCCGATTGTGGTCGCGGTGAACAAGGTCGACAAGGAGGGTGCCGACCCGATGAAGGTCCGGACCCAGCTGACTGAGTACGGCCTCGTTGCCGAGGAGTTTGGCGGCGACACGATGTTCGTCGATGTTTCGGCCAAGGCCGGCACCGGGATCGAGGCTCTCCTCGATGCGGTGCTCCTTACCGCGGATGCGTCCCTCGACCTGCGGGCCAACCCGAACCAGGACGCACAGGGTGTCGCCATCGAGGCACACCTTGACCGCGGCCGTGGTCCGGTGGCAACGGTGCTCGTGCAGCGCGGAACCCTCCGTGCCGGCGACTCGATCGTTGCGGGCGACGCGTACGGCCGCGTGCGCGCAATGCTCGACGACGACGGCAATCCGGTCGATATCGCGGGCCCGTCGTTCCCGGTTCAGGTGCTCGGCCTGACCTCGGTGCCCGGGGCCGGCGACAGCTTCCTCGTG
>WLND01000234.1 GCA_009726075.1 Actinomycetota bacterium | reverse complement strand
GCAGGAGGCGACTTTGGCCACTGGCAGGGTCAGTTCGATTAGCGGGACTGTTCAGGGCCCTGTCGGTAACCTGAAGGCTCGGATAATCGGGGGGTCGATGATGGCAATCGGGGCGGTGGATCGACTGCTGGCCCTTCGCCAGCATCGCCTCAATGGTCAGCGTGCACCACACAAGCCGCTGCTCGTCTTACTGGCCCTCGGCCAGTTCGAGCTCTCGGGGTCATCGTCACTTCCGTGGTCCGATGCCGAGACCAAGCTCGGGTCGCTCCTCGCGGAGTTCGGCACATCGCAGCCAAGCGGCGCGTCTTCAGTCGCCTTTCCTTACACGAGGCTTCGCACGGACGGCGTATGGGAGCTGTCGCGCGACGTCGCAAACGACAGCGTCTCCGACCTTCGGGCCGCGCCGGTCGAGGGCCATTTCACGGCTGAGATCGAATCGGAGTTCACGGCTTCTCCGAATCTGGTGAACGAAGTCGCGCGCAGCATCGTCGAAAGCCAGTTTCCGATGTCGATCGCCGCGGATGTTCTTACCGCCGTCGGGCTCGATCCCGACGTAGTTTTTGCGGGAGCGGCCGGCAGCATCGTTCTGGATCTGGAGAAGCGGAGACGAGACGCTGGTTGGCGTGATCGGATCCTTGCTGCGTGGGACCGCTCGTGCGCGTTCTGCGGCTTCGACGGACGGCTCGGCGGCGGTCCGGTCGGCATCGAGGCGGCGCATGTCCGCTGGTTCAACTTCGACGGACCCGACGACATGGACAACGGCCTGGCCTTGTGCTCCCTGCACCACAAGCTTCTGGATCGGGGAGTCCTCGGGCTCGTCGGCGAGGGGACGGTCGTCGTCTCGTCGGACTTCTCAGCCTCGAGTGCTGCGGGTCGCGCTGTCTATGAACTGCATGAACGTGAACTCACACCGAGGCGAGGGACTCCTTTGCCCGCGCTAGTGCATGTCCAGTGGCACCGCAGCGAGGTGTTCAAGGGCTTGCCGCTCGGTGCCTGAGCCCCTGAGCCCCTGAGCTCAGGCCTTGGTCGGGGCTATCCCTTTGACCTCGACCGCAGAAAACCGCTCACCCGCAGCCTCGATCTTCGCAACGGCCGCAGCATGCAGGTCAATGCCGAGCACGTCGGCAAGTCGCACCAGATAGAGGAGGACGTCCGACATCTCCTCGGCTACCCGAGACTTGAGGGGATCGACCGTCGCGAGGCGCTGGGCCTCGGCCGAGGGGAGCCACTGGAAGAGCTCGCTTAATTCGCCGACCTCACCCACGATCGCGAGGAGCAGTGACTTCGGATCGTGGAACTGCTCCCAGTCGCGCTCGGCAGTGAAGGCGCGCATGCGCAGCCGGAGGTCTTCGAGATCTGACACGCCCCGACTATGCCACCTACGGCGTTCGCCCCTGCGGAGGGTGCCAGCGGTCTAGAGTGCGAGTCGCGGCCCGACAGGCCTCCCGCCGGCTTCATCGCCGCCCAGGGACATGCCCCCACCCGCACGAGTCCATTCGTGCTGCCCGGGGGTCATTTTCGTGGTGCTGCTCCGACAGTCGGCGGCTGGTCTTCAGTCGTTGTTCGAGTCGAACAGCGCGATTGAGCAGATGATGGCCCGCATGCTGGCGACGACGGGTAGGCGGCCAAGCGAGGGCGAGGCCAGGTCGTGGCGTGCTTCGCTGCCGATGCTCGCGGCGGATCTCATATCGGCGGGCCTCGGGAGTATCGAGATGCTCGTCGAGCATCAGTTGCCACTGACGAGCAAGCGAATCGACGCAGTGCTGGCGGGGCAGCATCCGAAGACGGGCCTGCCCTCCTACGTCCTCATTGAACTCAAGCAGTGGAGTCGGGCCGAGATGTATGAGGACGACGCGAGCCTCGTCATGATTGATGCTTATGGCCCGCGGCCGCTGCTGCACCCGATGGACCAGGTGGCGGGGTATCGCGACTACCTGCTCGACTTCCTCACCGGCCTCGACAACCGGCAGGAGGCTGTCGTCGCCGTCGCGTATCTCCACAACGCGACCGAGAGCGGAGTTTCCGATCTGCGCGGCACGCGCGACTCCAGCGTCGTCCGAATGTTCACCGGCGAGCGCAAGTCCGATTTCCTCGACTTCCTTCGGACGAGGCTTGATGCGAACGTTCCGGGCGCTCTGGCGGCGGACCAGCTGCTCGGGATGAGGGCAGGGCCAAGCAGGCAGCTGCTCACCGTTGCGGCGCAGTCGATTCGAGACCGCGAGCAGTTCGTGCTGCTCGATGAGCAGCGGCTCGCCTTTGACATCGTCGTTCACGAGGTAGAGCGGGCCCGGGCGGCGGACTCCAAGACGGTCGTCATCATCACCGGCGGGCCAGGCAGCGGCAAGAGCGTGATCGCCCTGTCATTGCTCGGTGAACTGGCGCGTCAGGGCCGCACGGTGCTGCATGCAACCGGCTCCCGGTCGTTCACCCAGACCCTTCGCATGGTTGCTGGCAAGGGATCGACTCGGGTGAAAAGTATGTTCAAGTATTTCAACTCCTTCATGTCGGCGGAGCGCAACGGGCTCGACGTACTCATCCTTGACGAGGCACACCGTATCCGGGAGACGTCCGTCAATCGCTACACGAAAGCGGAGTTCCGAAACGGGCGACCACAGATCGACGAGCTCATGGCCGCCGCGCGAGTGCCTGTCTTCCTGCTGGACGAACACCAGGTGGTGCGGCCCGGCGAACTCGGCACCGTTGCCGAGATCGAGGAGTACGCGGCCACCCTCGGCCTGAGGGTGCAGAAGGTCTCGCTCGACGATCAGTTCAGGTGCGGAGGGAGCGCGGCCTACATGCTCTGGGTGCGATGCCTGCTCGGGCTGGAGCCTGGCGGGCCTGTGGCTTGGCCGGGCGACGACGACTTCACGGTCGGGGTCGTCGAGTCAGCGGACGAGCTGGAGCAGCGGCTCGAGGAGAAGCGCGACGCCGGCTTCGGCGCCCGCATGACCGCCGGCTACTGCTGGCCGTGGAGCGATCCGCGGGCTGACAAGTCGCTGGTCGCAGACGTGACCATCGGCTCATGGTCACGGCCGTGGAACCTCAAGGGAGACCGCTCGGTCGGCGGCGCGCCACCGGCGGCTCTATGGGCGAGTGATCCGGCGGGCTTCGGCCAGGTCGGCTGCGTGTACACAGCGCAGGGGTTCGAGTACGACTGGAACGGTGTGATCATCGGCCCCGACCTGGTGTGGCGTACAGACCGCTGGGTGGCGGTGCGCGCAGCTAATCGCGACCCTGATTTCAGGAACACGAAGGCGGTGAGCGACGAGGAATTCAAGCGACTTGTGCTCAACGTCTACAAGGTGTTGCTGACTCGAGGCATGGTCGGCACCCTCATCGTCTCGGTCGATCCTGAGACCCAGCGCATGCTCGAGCAAGCCACGACCGAGAAGGCAGGGGCGGGTGCGGCGCCCCCATCTGCATCTGGCCCGGATTCCGGGCGAGCCGAAGAAATGCGGGCGCAAACAAGGCCCATTCGTTGATCTCGCCCGGAATCCGGATGAAATGGCTAGAGAGGGAGCGGGGCCGGCGGAGGGGTTAGTCCTCCTCGCCGATGTCCTCATTCCACAGGCTCGGGTTCGCGTCCATCCAGGTCTCGAACATTGCCTTCGTCTCCGCGTCGTCGAGGACGACGACCTCGACCCCGTGGCTCCGCAGCAGATCCTCGCTCGCCTGGAAGTGGGTGTTCTCACCGATGACGACCCTCGGGATCTTGTAGAGCAGGATCGTCCCGGCGCACATGAAGCACGGCGACAGAGTTGTGTAGATCGTCGAGCGGGCGTAGACGCTGGCCGGCTGACGGCCGGCATTCTCGATGCAGTTGGTCTCGCCATGATGAATGGCACTGCTCTGCTGGACCCGCTGGTTGCGTCCGGTGGCGAGAATCTTCCCGTCGACGACGAGAGACGCGCCAATCGGGATTCCTCCCTCAGCCATGCCATCCAGGGCCGACTTGAGGGCTGCGGCGTAGGCGGTTGAGTCGTCCATCGGTTCCTCCATCAGTGGGCGGGCACGTGCGTTCGGGGTGGTCGCGAGTCTCGGTGGTGCGGCCTCAGCCAACGCTCATGAGCGAGCATCTCGGGGTGAGGTGGCCAAGCCTATGTTCGACGCCATCGTGGGAAGTGGCATTGGGATGACAAAGAACGCACTGCGGGGCTGGAGGTGACTCCGCCATGGCATCGAACCGCGCGAGTCGTCGCCCAACGCGGTCG
>WLND01000233.1 GCA_009726075.1 Actinomycetota bacterium | reverse complement strand
CGCCAGGATCGACGAGTTGAGCGACGGCTCGCCAGACGTGGTGCGCATTGTCGAGCTCGTCGAGAAGCCCGAGCCGGGCACCGCTCCCTCGAACCTCGCGGTCATCGGACGCTACGTCCTCGACCCGGCCGTGTTCGACGTCCTGCGCACCACGGCACCCGGCCGTGGTGGAGAGATCCAGCTCACCGATGCGTTGCAGGTGCTGGCCGGAACCCCCGCAGATCAGGGCGGCGGGCTCCTCGGCGTCATCTTCCGCGGACGCCGTTACGACACCGGCGACCGACTCGACTACCTCAAGACCGTGATCCGGCTGGCCTGCGAGCGCCCCGACCTCGGCCCAGACCTGCAGCAGTGGATCCGAGCGAACCTCGACTCCCTGGCCCCCGTCACGGCATGCCCATGATGAGTGCCCCGGCAGATGCGAGCGAGGCCCTGCGGGATTCGGCACCCCGTCCGTTCTGGACCGACCGTGCCGACGCTCCGCAGGCCTGCGCCCCGCTGACCGCGCACACCACCTGCGATCTCCTCATCGTCGGCGGCGGTCTCACCGGACTCTGGTCGGCAATCGAGGCTAAGGCCGCCGACCCGTCCGCCGATGTCGTCCTCCTCGAGGCCAAGGAGGTCGCCTTCGGGGCCTCCGGGCGAAACGGGGGCTTCTTCTCCGAATCCCTCACCCACGGCATCGCCCACGGTCTGGCCCTGTGGCCCAGCGAGATGCCGACCCTGCTGCGGCTCGGGCGCGAGAACATCGCGGAGATCATCGCCTTTCTTGAATCCGAGGGCATCGATGCCGGGCTGCGGATGTGCGGCAAGACCGCCGTCGCGATCAAGCCCCATCAGCTGGACGAGTTGCGCGAGTCAACGGCCCTGCACCAGGAGTTCGGCGAGCGGGCCGTCATGCTCGATGCCGATGCGGTTCAGGCCGATGTCCATTCACCCACCTACCTTGGCGGCATGCGGGTGCTCAGCGGCGGCGGGCTCCTGGACCCTGCACTGCTGTGCTGGGGCCTGAAGCGCGCGGCTATCGCTCGCGGGGTTCGCATCCACGAAGGAACCGCCGTGACGGGGCTTGTCTCCGATGGCGACGCCATCTCAGTGAGAACCCCTCACGCCCGCGTCCGCGCCGCGCGAGTCCTGCTGGCAACCAATGCCTACCCACCGCTGCTGCGGCGGCTGCGCTCTCGCGTGCTGCCGATCTACGACCACGTGCTCGTCACCGAGCCGCTTTCTGCTGCTCAACTCAGCGATATCGGGTGGTCCGACAGCCAGGGCATGACCGATAGTGGCAATCAGTTCCACTATTACCGCCGTACCGATGACAATCGCATCCTCTGGGGTGGCTACGACGCCGTGTACTACTTCGGCAATCAAACCGATGCGGGCCGCGAGCAACGCGAGCAATCGCACCGCCTCCTCGCCCAGCAGTTCTTCGAGACGTTTCCGCAATTGGCCGGGCTGCGATTCACGCATCGCTGGGCCGGTCTTATCGACTCCACCTCGCGTTTCACCCCCGTGTTCGGCACGGCGATGGGGGGCCGGCTCGGCTACGCCGTCGGATTCACCGGCCTCGGGGTCGGGGCCTCCCGATTCGGAGCCCGCACGACCCTGGATCTCCTCGCGAATCGCAGCACCGAGCGCACTGCGCTCCAGCTTGTGCAACGAAAGCCGTTCCCGTTCCCGCCCGAGCCGCTCCGGTATCCGCTCGTGCAAGTCACTCGGGCCGCCCTGGCCCGGGAGGACGTCAGCGGGCATCGCGGCATCTGGCTGCGAACCCTCGATCGATTCGGCATTGGATTCAACAGTTGAGGAGCCTCGCATGACCAGCACCCACGGCCTGCACATCGCCGGACACACCCGAGGCGGCCGTGGTGAGGTCATCACCCTCGTCAATCCAGCCAACGGAGAGGCGTTCGCAGCGATCGGCCAGGCATCCGTCGACGACGTCGCCGCGGCGGCCCAGGCCGCAGCCGGTGCCTTCGCCGACTGGTCAGGGCGCACTGCAGGCGAGCGCGCCCGGGTTCTCCTGCGGCTCGCCGACCTCATTGAAGCCGACGGCGAAGCGTTGACGGCGCTCGAGGTGGAGGAGACCGGCAAGCCCAGGCCGGTGTTCGCCGATGGCGAGCTCCCGTTCGCGGCCGACAATCTCCGGTTCTTCGCCGGTTCTGCCCGCTCGCTCGACGGGACCGGGGCAGGGGTGCTGAGCAGTGGCTACACCTCGCTGCTCGTGCGGCGGCCCATCGGCGTCATCGGCAGCATCGCGCCCTGGAACTTCCCGTTCGTCATGGCGATCTGGAAGATGGGGCCGGCCCTGGCCGCCGGCAACACCATGGTGCTGAAGCCCGCGCCGAACACGCCCCGCACGACCATTCGCCTCGCCGAGCTTGCCGCCGAGGCGGGCCTGCCCGCCGGCGTCCTCAATGTCGTCACCGGCGGCGCCGACATCGGCGAGGCCATCGTTCGCGACCCCCGCGTCCAGATGGTGTCGGTCACCGGCTCTGCCCGCACCGGGCAAGCGGTGATGGCGGCGGCAGCGCTCGGCGCCAAGCGGGTGCACCTTGAACTCGGCGGCAAGGCGCCGGCGATCGTGTTCGCCGACGCCGACCTCGAGGCCATGGCCCAGGCCGTCACCATGGGTGCCACCTACAACACCGGCCAGGACTGCACGGCCGCCACGCGCGCCTACGTCCATCACAGTCGACTTGGCGAGGCCATCGAGGCGCTCGAGGCCCGCATGGGCTCCGTGCGCTGGGGCGATCCGCTCGATCCCGCAACCGATATCGGCCCGCTGGTCTCCGTTGCTCAGCGTGACCGCGTGCACGGATTCGTCTCGCGAGCCGTCGCCGACGGCGCGACGGCAGTCGTCGGCGGCGTGGTCCCGCAGGGCCCGGGCGCTTACTACCCCCCGACCCTGCTGACCGGGGCCCGGCAGGACAGCGAGATCGTTCAGGGCGAGGTCTTCGGCCCTGTTCTTGTGGTCGTCCCCTTCGATGACGAAAGCGATGCGATCACCCTCGCCAACGACAGCCCCTACGGACTGGCCAGTTCGGTCTGGACCAACGACGTGGCCCGTGCCCTGCGCGTGAGCCATCAGCTCGACGTCGGCGTCACCTGGATCAATGACCACCTGCCGATAGCCTCGGAGGCACCCCACGGCGGCGTCAAGGGCAGCGGGTTCGGCAAGGACATGAGCCACGAGTCGATCCTCGAGTACACGGTGACCCGTCACATCATGATCAAGACCCAGACCCCCGCGGGCAACGACTCCTTCCGGCCGGCCTGACGGCGCGCGCATGACCGAGTCGGCCTGACCGGGAGTCGGGGCGAGGTCAGGTGTCGAGGTCGGAGAGCTCCTTGAGCAGGCCCATCTGCACCGATGTCCGCGGCACGAGCGGCGTCTGCGTGGTCGGCCTATGCCCGGGAACTGCGTCCTCTTCCTGCTCCTTGTCCGAGCCGCTGCCCGATTCCTCATCCTCCCTGCTGGGCTGAATCGGGGGTCGGCGGTAGGCGGGGGCGTCCGGCGCGTAGATGCCGATGATGTCCGAATCGAGTCGGACGATCGGCTCATCAGTGCTCAGCACCGGGTCGTGCTCAAGCGCAAGTAGTTCGGGGGCCGTTTCCAGCAGGCTGGCGTGCTCGCGCGCCGCTGCCGCAAACCAGGCGGGCGTCTGAGTGGGGCTCGCTCGCAGTCGGACGCCGGCGCTGATCTGGTGCAGGCCCGCCAGCGGCGTCGTCTGCTGCAGGGCGAACAGGCCGTACGCGACCATCCGGATTCCATTGGCCACCTCGCGGTCGACCGGTGTCCTGGCCCCTCCGGTTCCGGTGCTCACTGGGCCCGCCGGAACAGGCCCCGTCTCCGTGGCTCGTCATCGCTCTCGAGCCCGTCCCGTTCGGGGAGTCCCCTCCGTGCCAGGGTGAGGTCGACCACGCTCCCGGCTTCGTCCACGGCATCGTTCGCCTCCTCCGGAGCCGGGAACTCGGCCAGATCACGGCCGGGCATGCAGGTGCGCGCCAGGTCGTTGTACGCGGGCCCGATGAGGGGATGGTCCAGAAGGGTGTGCATGCGGTGCAGGTTGGTCGCGGTGAGCACGTCCTTGGTCGCAAGAGGGATGACGCCGACGACCGGAACTCCGAGGCCCGCCGCAAGAATCTGCTCGCGCTGCATCCCGACGCCCGCGAGCGACTGGTTGACGATGATGCCGATCTTCTCGCGCTG